>WLNG01000165.1 GCA_009699915.1 Actinomycetota bacterium | reverse complement strand
CGGTCTCCTGCATGCGAGTCTGGATCTGGATCGCATAGTCGACGGCGAGTCCGATCAGAATCGGGACGACGGCGACTGCGGCCATCGTGAGCGCGATGCCGAGCAGCTCCATCAGCCCGAGCGTCAGCGCGAGCGCGACCAGCGCGACCGCGAGCGGCAGCAGGCGCAGCCGCGTACGCAGCGCGAGCAGAAGCGTAAGTGCCATGACGAGCACCGCGACGATCAGAAGGATCACGATCGAGCGGGAGATCGAGCGGGAGAGCTCCTGAATCACGACGGGGGCGCCGGTGACGGCGTAGTCGCCCTTCGTCAGGCGCCACTGCGGCATCTGCGCCGCAGCCCGGATGTCGGCGATCGCCTCACGGCGCTCGCGCTCGCTCAGGCCGCTGCGCAGGCGCACCTGGATAAGCGCCCCCTCGCGGCTCGGAAAGATCGACGCGAAGCGCGTCTTCGGCGTACCGGCAGGGCGTGCAGGATCGAAGACGAGCCGCTGCACGAACGATGGGTCATCGAGCCTCGGTGCCGAGGTGATCCCGTAGCGCAGCGCGATCGTGAGGATGTCGCGCAGGAACTGCGCCTCCACGAGTTTGCGCGCCTGCGTCGCGAGGCGGCTTGCCTCGGCCGACGTCCTCCCCTGCGCGAGCGCGACCTTCCGCGCGGCGCGCGCCGCCTTCGCCGAAGCGGCACGCTGCGCTGCGGTCGCCGCGCTGAGCTGGTCGGAGATCTGATTGACCGCGGTGTTGAGGAAAGTCCCCGGGCCGAAGACAACCTTCGCCGGCCGCCTGCGCGCCAGCCGACCGCACGGGCCCGCGCGTCCACCGGGCGGCGTGGCGCCGTCCGGAACGTTGCCGGACAGGCACCCCTCCAGGCCGAGGACCCGGTTGAGATCTTCGGTCAGCACGACCTCCGAGACCGGCTCACGCACGACGACGTACACGGCATCGTCGCCGAATCGGCGCTGCAGATCCTGCGTGGCAGCAAACCCGGGCGTCGACGAGCCGACGAGCGTCTCGATGTCGGCGCTGGGCTCCAGCCGCAGGGCGAAGAACGCTCCCGCCGCAGCCAGCAGCAGCACGGCCACGACGACCGCGACGGGACGACGGGCGCATGCGCCCATGAGGCGCGCGATCACGGCAGGCCCAGCGGTGAGGGCGTCGCACCCGGGCCGACGCGCGGGAAGCGCGACGTCCCGATGCCCGTGGTGAACATGCCCTGCTGCGAGCAGCCCGGGGCCGGAACATTCAGGGGCGCGCCCGCGAACACGTACTTGACGATGCGATCGGTGAGCTGTTGGCCGATCAGCGAGGGAGTGCTCGGGTCGAGAGCTACGTTCAGCCCGGCGGTGCAGCCGCGCGACTCATAGACCGGCATGTTCGCACCGGCGAGCAACTTGTTGAGGTTCGGCTGCGCGTAAGCGTTGCTGCGGTTGGACACAAGCCGCTGGGAATAGGACGCGAGCCCCTCAGGAGAGAGCGGATTCGTGACGCGCAGGTACTTCACCGCCTTCCCGCCGACATCGGACTCCGCGTTCGTCGAGGCGACGGTGTTCCCGAAGAACGAGGTCAGCTCATCCGGATAGGCGCCGACGAACTGCGCCAGCGGGTTCACCTGCGCGAGCGTCGGGCTCAGTTTGCCGATGAACGGCGTGAGCTCGGCGAGGAGGCTGTTGACCGCGGGCAGCCCCTTCACCGAGGCATCCTGAGCCGGCCCCAGCCCGGTCATGACGCCGCTGAGCTGCGGGGCCAGCCGCTCGAGCGCCTGCAGCGTCGGCCCGGACTGCTGCGCGACCGGCTGCAGCTGGCGCACGAGCGGATCGGTCGTGTCGGCGAATCGCACGAGGCGGTCAAGCGTGATGCGCGACTCGCGCTGGAAGGTCGGCAGCGCCTCGAAGGTCGCTGCGAGCTGACGATCGCGCGCGGCGGTAGTGGCGAAGACGGTGTTGGCGTTCGAGATCAGGTCGGCGAGCTGCGTCCCGTTCGTGCTGATCGCGTCGAAGACGACGCCGGTGTCGCGCACCAGCGCGCTGAGCCCACCCTCCTGCTCACGCAGCACCGTGAGCAGGGCGGTCGCCTGCTCCTCCAGCGCCGGGAGCTGGCCGATTGCATCGCTGAGGTCGCGTCCGCGTCCCACGTTCGCGAGCGCCAGCTGCTCCTGCCAGGTCTGGAAGGCGCGGCGCGTGGGAGCATCGAAGGCCCGCAGGACCTCGTCGAGCTCAACGGTCGGCGCGATCGCCCCGCGGGCGAGCGTTCCGCCGTCCTGCAGCTCACCGGAGGCGGGGTTGCCGGGCGTGAGCTCGACGTACGTCTCGCCGAGCAGGGTCTTCTGGCGCAGCATCACGCGTGAATCCCTTGGAATCGGCGCGTACGCAGGGTCGATCTCGACGACGACCCGCGAATCGCCCGTCGCCGCATCGGCCTTGATCGACTTGACCTTGCCGACGGGAACGCCGGAGATCCGCACGTCCGCCTGCTGGGAAAGCTGGCCGGACTCCTTGAAGGGGATCGTCACCCGGTATCCGCCGGCCCGCAGCGGCGTGGAGCCGCCGAAGGCGGTCCAAAGGAAGAGCAGCAACCCGAAGCAGGACAGCGTGAACAACGCCATCGCGAGCAGCCGGCCGATGCTTGGCCCCTGCTTCAGCATGCCCCGCCCTACCCCCCGCCTACGGGGCAGGCCTCCTCAGAGGAGGGAGCGTTCAGCAGCGAGGCGATCGTGCCGAGCACCGGGTTGGCCGTCCCAACGACCTCGAGTGTCTGCAACGTCGTGCAGTTGCCGAAGACGATGCCGCGTCGGATCGGGCCCATCGCGTCCTGCGAGGAGAACATCGCCGCCGTGGCATGGTTTGCCCACGCGAGCCAGAAGAGGAAGCCCTCCTTCGGGGAGCCGTCGGGGTTCTTCCCGGATGGATTGAACGCGAGCCCGTTCACAAGCTTGTTCACGACCGTCAGCGCCTGCGTGAGCTGCGGGGTCGCCTTGGCCAGATCACGCGCCGCCGGCCTGAGCGCGCTGACGGTCGGCGCCGCCTTGGGGACGAACGGCCGCAGCTGGTTCTGGATCACCGGCGTCGTGTCGGTCGCGAGCTTCTGCAAGCCCTTCTGCGCGGCTGCCAGCCCGCGTGCGGCCGGCAGCAGCGCCTCAAGCGTGGGCCCGAGGCTCGTCGTGAGCGTGTCGGAGCTGGCCAGCGCCGTCTGCGTGCTCTTCAGCGCACTCGGCAGCAGGCGCAGCGCCGCCCGCAGGTCGGCCTGCTGGGTCGCGAAGACCTTGAAGACGTCGTTCGAGGAGCTGACGAAGTCGGCAAGCTGGGTGTTGCGGTCGCCGAGCGCGTCGGTGAGCAGCCGGAAATTGTGGACGGCCCGCTTGATGTTGCGCTGGCGCTGGACGAGCTCCTCGCCGATCTTCGCCATGTAGCGCGCCGTGGGATCGAACCGCTTGAGCGTCGCCGAGAGGTTCGCGGCATTACCGTCGAGCCCCTCTCCCGCACCGCCGATCAGGAGCTGGAGGTAGCGCTGAGTATCGACGTCTAGCCCGGCGAGCACCTCGTCCGGATTGACGTTCGCCAGCGTGCGCGAGACCGGGATCACGCCATCCGCAGGGAGCGCGCCCGCAGCCGAGGTGCCGGGATTGAGCTCGATGACCATGTCGTTGAGCCCGGTCTTGGGCCGCGAGAGCGCGGTCGCGTCACGGAAGATCGGCGTGTACTTGCGCCGGATCTTCAGCACGATGCGCGCGCGTCCGTCGCGCAGGTTGACGCTGCCGATCTCGCCGACGTTCACGCCCGCGATCATCACCGTCTGGCCCTGCCCTGCGGTGAACGCCTGCGCGCTGGAGAACTCGGCCTCGTAATCGACGAAGTCGCTGCCGATCAGCGGCACCCACGAGGGCGCGTAGAAGCGCTGATTGGAGAGGATGTACGCCCCGACGAGGATGCCGACGACCGCGACCGCGGCGATCGCGATGACGTCCCGGAGGTGCTTTCGGACGATGCGGATCATGGGGTCTGAGCGTCCGATGGGCCGGTCGCCGTCTTCGCGAACTCCGGCAGCTTCTGCCGGTAGCACGGCTGGTTGAAGACGTACTTGGGACGCGCGGTGACGCCGTACCACTTGGGCTTCGT
>WLNG01000164.1 GCA_009699915.1 Actinomycetota bacterium | reverse complement strand
CGGGGTCGCCCGTGCCGCCGGAGAGATCCTCGTCTTCGTCGATGCCGATGTCGTGGTGCACCGGGACGCGCTCGCCATCCTGCTCGGCGCGCTCGATGCCGACCCCGGCCTGGCCGCCGTCTTCGGCGCTTACGACGACCGCCCAGCCGGGCGCGGCGCCGTCAGCGGCTTCCGCTTCCTGCTCCACCGCGCCGTCCATGTGGCGGGCGCCGGGCCCGCCGAGACGTTCTGGGCCGGGCTCGGAGCGGTGCGACGCAGCGCGTTCGAGGACGCCGGCGGCTTCGATCCGCAGCGGCGCTGGCTCGAGGACGTCGATCTCGGCCTGCGCCTGCGCGCCCGCGGGGAACGGATCCTGCTTGACCCGTGTGCGCAGGGCACGCACCTCAAGCAGCTGACGCTCGCGCAGATGCTGCGCTCGGATGCCTTCGAGCGGGCCCTGCCGTGGACCGAGCTGCTGCTCGAGCATCGTGCCGGCGCGTGGGCGCTCAACCTCGGCCCGCGCCACCGAGCGCAGGCTGTTCTCGCGCTCGCCGCGGCAGCGGCCCTCGCCACCGCCCGCCCGCGTCCCGCTCTCGCGGCGCTCACCGCGTTCGCCGCGAGCGACCTGCCGCTGCTGCGCCTGGTCGCCAGCGCTCGCGGCCCGCGCGAGGCGGCGCTCGCCGTGCCGCTCCACGTCGCGCACCATCTGGCGGGGACCGCCGGCCTGGTCGCGGGCCTGCTCGGTCAGGCGCCGCCGCGGTAGGCGGAGACGACCTCGGCAAATGGGCCGTCGGCGACGATGCGCCCGTCGCGGAGCGCTACGGCGCGCTCGCAGATCCGGCCCAGCGCCTCGTGGTCGTGCCCGGCGACGAGGACGATCCCGCCGCGGGCGCGCAGGTCGCGTGCGTGCTCCTCGACGACCTGCCGGTATTCGTGGTCGAGCGCCTCGAAGATCTCGTCGAGCACCAGCACGTCCGGCTGCGCGCTCTCAGCGATCGCGAACCCCAGCCGCGCGCGCATGCCCTCCGAGTAGGTTGCGACCGGGCGGTCGAACGCCGTGCCCAGGCGCGATCGTTCGCTGAGCTCCGTCGCCCCCGAACGCGCCTGCGCCGGCGTCAGCCCGGCAAGCACGCAGAGCGACCGCGCGTTCTCGCGTCCGGTGAGCGCGCCCAAGAGGCCGCCCTCGACGGCGAGCATCGAGCCGACGCGGTGGCGGACCTCGAGCGCCCCGGCATCGGCGGGGAGGATCCCGGCGATGGCGCGCAGCAGCGACGTCTTCCCCGAGCCGCTCGGGCCGATCAGCGCGACGCCTTCGCCCGGGCCCACATCGAGATCCACGTCGTGCAGGCCCCACAGGGTCGCCCCGCGCCGCCGCAGCCGCCGCAGCGTCGGCGAGACGACCCGCTGTTGCCGGTCGAAGTCGAACCGCACCCCGAGTCCTGCGGCATGGACCCGCGCGCTCATCGTCCCCCCGTCACGATCTTCGCCAGGTGCGGCTGCTCGCGCCGGAAGATCGGCACCGTGAGCGCGAGGATCAGCAGCGCGGCGCCGGTCGGCACCAGCAGCTCCCAGGCGGCCGGCGCGCGGCCGTAGAAGAGGGCGGCGCGGTAGGTCTCGAAGAGCCCGGTGAGCGGATTGATCGGCAGCAGCCCGCGGCCGTCGCCGCTGATCGTGTCGTACGCGACCAGACCGGGGGCGAGGAAGAAGAGCGCCCGCACGACCGAGACGAAGAAGGTCGAGAGCTCGGGCAGCCAGAGGCCCAGGAGCGCCGCGGGGTAGGCGATCGCCGCCGCGAGCAGGATGGTGATCGCGAGCGCCGGGATCAGCCAGAGAACCGAGACGGTCAGCGGGACGCCGTAGATCGCCATCATCGCGAACGGCATCAGCAACGCCGTCGCGAATGCCAGCGACTCGGTCACCGTCGAGGCAAGTGGCAGCAGGCCGCGCGGGATCGCAAGGTTCAGGAGGATCGTGCGGCGGCTCTCGATGCACCGCAGCGCGTTGACTGCGGTCATCATCACGAGCTGGAAGGGGACCACTGCGCACGCGATGCTCAGCCCCGGGGCGGCTCCCGGGCGGTCGAGCACCAGTGCCACGAGCAGCAGGTACACGCCGAGCGCCGCGACCGGGTCCAGGAGCCACTTCACGATCCGCAGGCGCCCGCGGCCGTAGCGCACGCGGAAGTCCGACAGGGCCAGGGCGAGCAGCACGTCGCGCGAGCGCCGCAGGGTGCCATGCCGCATCGTCCGTGCCCTCACGCGCATGGATCCTGACAGAACCTGATCCGGGCACTCGGCCGCTAGGGTGGCGCGACCGATGGAGCGTATGTGAGGAGTCACGCAGCGGGCGATGCCATCGGCGTCGGGCTCGTCGGCGCCGGGAGGGTCGCGCTCGCCCATCACCTCCCCGTGCTTGCGAGCCTGCAGGGGGCCGAGGTCGTCGCCATCGCCGACCCGGATGAGCGCGCGCTCGCCGCCGCGCTGGCGCAGGCCCCGGGCGCCCGAGGCGACAGCGCCCATGAGGCGCTGCTCGAGGATCCCCGCGTCGACGTCGTGGCGGTGCTCACGCCGCCCGCGGCGCACGCGCCGATCGTCCTCGACGCGCTGCGCGCCGGGCGTCACGTCTTCGTCGAGAAGCCGCTCGCCGCGACGGCCGCAGATGCGCGGGCGATCGAGCAGGCGGCGGCCGATGCGGCCGGCCTGCTGGGCGTCGGCTTCGTCTACCGGCGTCACCGGCTCGTCGCCGAGGCGCTCGGGGATCTGCGCGCCGGGCGGATCGGCGCGCTGCGCGCCATCACCGGGACGTTCACCGGCGCAGGACCCGCCGACCCGCGCCGCGGCGGGCCACTGCTCGACCTCGCGTCCCACCATGTCGACCTCTGGCGTCTCTTCACCGGAGCGGAGGTCGAGGAGGCGCACGCGATCGTCGGATCGGACACTGCGCTGCTGAGCGCGCGGATGGCCGGCGGGACGACGGCCTGCGTCACGGCGGGCGATGCGCTCGGCCGTAACCACGAGCTCCGCCTGATCGGGAGCGAGGGCACGATCGCACTGCGGCTCGATCGGTTCGACGGCCATGAGCTCGTCCCCGCGCAGGCGCTCTCCGGCGACCCGCCGCTGCGGCTGCGGCGCGGCGCCCGGCTGGTGCGCGGCATCCCGGCGATGGCGCGCTCGCATCGTTCGGGTGGCGATCTCAGCGCGGCGTTCGCCGCTCAGTGGAGCGATCTGCTCGCCGCCGTGCGCGGCGGTGCGCCGTTCGCTCCGGGGCCGGCGGACGGGCGCGCGGCGCTCGAGGCGGTTCTCCTCGTGCAGGGGGCGGCGTGAGCATGCAGCCGAGCGCCAGCGCCGTCGTGGTCACGGCCGAGGCGTCCCGCGCCGGGCCCATCCTCGAAGCGCTGCGCGGCCAGACCGCTGCCGCCGAACTCGAGCTCGTGATCGCCGCACCGGTGGCCGAGCATCCCCGGCTGGCCGAGCTTGCCACGGGGCCGTTCACCGGCCTCCTGCTGCGTGACGCCGATCCGATCGCCGACCTCGCGGCGGCGCGCGCCATCTGCGTGCGCGCCTCGACGGCGCCCGTGATTCTTATGACGGAGACGCATTGCCTCCCCGACCCGGGGTGGGCACGGGCGCTGATCGATCGCCACGCTCAGGGGGCCGTCGCCGTGGGCGCCCGGGTGCGCAACGCCAATCCGGCGAGCGCCTTCAGTGCGGCGATGTTCGCCGCGCACTTCGGCCTCTTCTGCGGCGATCAAGCGTCCACCGGCGTCCTTCCGCGCCACAACACGTCCTACCTGCGCGCAGTTCTCGCATCTCCCGATGCCGATCTCCACGCCCTGCTCGCGGATGAGGGCCTGCTGCACGCGCACGTCGCCGCCCGCGGCACCTGCGCCGTCATCCCGGATGCACAGGTGCACCACCTAAACATCTCGCGCCCCGCCTCGGCGCTGCGCCATGCGTGGCTCGGTGGCCGCAGCTACGGCGCCGCGCGCACCGCAGGCTGGAGCGCCGCCAGGCGGCTGGCCTACGCGCTCGCCTGGCCGCTGATCACGCTGCGGCGCCTGCCGCGCGAGCTGCCGCGCGCTCGCTGGGACGGCCGCGCCCGCACGCCCGCCGTCGTCGGCGCGCTGCTGCTGACGCTCGCGGTGCACTCGCTCGGCG
>WLNG01000163.1 GCA_009699915.1 Actinomycetota bacterium | reverse complement strand
GAGGATGAACTCTCGGAGGAGTACATCATCCCCTCCGTCTTCAACCGCGAGGTCGCTCCGCTCGTAGCGGAGGCCGTCGCCGCCGAGGCGCTCGCGCAGCGGTCGCCGTCCGGCGCCTGAGCAGGACGGCGCTGCGCCAAGTCGGCCGCTCGGCCGTACACCACGCAGAAGCCCCGAACGAAGGATGTCGACGTGAATCTCACCCTGACCGGAGCGACCGGCCTGATCGGCCGCCGACTGATCACAGCGCTGCGCGAGCGCGGAGACTCGATCACCGTCCTGTCACGCGACCCACAGCGGGCAGCCCGCTCGCTCGGGGTCGAGGCGATCGGCTGGGACCCGCTCACGCAGCCGGCCCCTGCTGAGGCGCTTGCAGGCCGCGACGGCGTCATCCATCTCGCCGGCGAGCCGGTCGCGCAGCGCTGGAGCCCGAAGGCCAAGGCCGCGATCCGCGACAGCCGCCAGATCGGAACGCGCAACCTCGTTGCAGGGCTCAGCGCCGCCGAGCCGCGTCCTGCAGTGCTGCTCTCATCGTCGGCGGTCGGCTACTACGGCAAGCACCGGGATGAGCGCATCGACGAGGACGCTCCCGCGGGGAGCGACTTCCTCGCACAGGTGTGCGTCGCCTGGGAGCGGGAGGCGCTGGCAGCCGAGGCGCTCGGGATGCGCGTGGCCCTCGTGCGCACCGGCGTCGTGCTCGACCCCGACGGCGGCGCCCTCAAGACGATGTTGCCGCCGTTCAAGCTCGGCGCGGGAGGTCCTGTCGCCGGCGGCGGCCAGTATCTCCCGTGGATTCACGCAGAGGACATCGTCGGCATCTATCTCGCGGCGCTCGATGACACGCGCTGGTCGGGACCGGTGAACGGCAGCGCCCCGGAGCCGGTGACCAACAAGGAGTTCTCGAAGGCGCTCGGCCGCGCACTCCATCGCCCCGCGATCGCGCCGGTACCGGGCTTCGCCCTGCGCCTGCTCTACGGCGACATGGCCGAGATCGTCACCGAGGGCCAACGTGCAGTCCCCGCACGAGCGCTGGCAAACGGTTACGCCTTCAAGCACCCAGAGCTCGACGAGGCGCTTGCCTCGACGCTGGCCTAGGGTCCGCCGTAGAGGACACGGGCGAAGCGCAGCTCTCCCCCGCGAACCGTCCACCCGCCCATACGCCGCAGCGTCGTATCACCGTCGCGACGGATCGCGTACGACCCGAGCGGCGACTCGCTGCGCTTCACGCGGTGGATCGCGGCCGCGACCGCGCTGCGAGAGCGGGAATTCGGGCCCGCAAGGCGGATCCCCTCAAGAATGACCTGCATCGCCTCGTAGCCGAAGAGCATCTCCGGCGCAGGGTCGCTCCCGAACACCTTGCGGTAACGCGCCTCCAGCGCACGCGCGGCAGGTTCCTGGGCCGCCGGGCCGACGACCGGCCGGGTGATTCGCGTGAGCGCCTGCTCGGCTGGCGTCAGCGCCTTGATGAAGGCTTCACGCGCGGCCCCGGATGGCGCGAAGAGCAGCGCTCTGGGCAGCGCGGAGCTGAGCGCGCGCCAGAGAGCGATCGGATCGGCCACGCCGGCGACGAAGACGCAGTCCGGGGGTGTGCGCTGGATCCCCAGCGCCACCCCAAGCCCCTCCGCTGAGGACGGGCCGTAGGTTCGCACGGCGGCCGCGGTGAGGGCCTCCTGTGCCGCAGCTGCGAGCGCGCGTGACGTCGCGCGCAGGTCGGCGACGATCAGCGTGCGCCGGCAGCCCTCCGCCGCCTGCCAGGCCGCCTGCGCGGCGGCCTCGGCCGAGGCCGACGGCACGACTCGCGCGAAGGTGCGCACCCCTGAGGGATACCAGCGCTCCGGGTCCCCGGCCGACGTTCCCGGGGTCCGCGTCGTAAACCCGGCATAGCTCTCCAGCGGTGAGACCTGCGCAATGCCCCCCGCATTCAGCAGCGGGGTGGATGTGGCCGAGGCCTCGAAGCCCGCCTCGCCGATGTATCCGATCGTCGACGGGTCGCGCACGGCGCGACGCGCGTTGAGCGCAGCAGCCCCGGACGCAATCCCGCCGGGGCCGGTAGAGGAGTCGAGCGAGACGAACTTCACCGTCAGATCCCCCACCCGGCCGTCGGCATCGGCGAGCGCGAGCTTCTGCCCGTTCACCATCGACGCGGCGACCGCGGCCTGCGGGCCGCGCAGCGGCAGGCTCGAATAGACCGTGACCGAGTCGCCGGGGACCTTGCCGCCGGGCGTGCCCGACACCTCAGAGCCACAGGCAGTCGCACCGATCGCGACGGCCCCGGCGAGCAGCACGGCGACCGCGGCTCTCATCGGCGGGGGATCAGTCCTCAGAGGTGTCGCGGCGTGAGATCAGCATCCTGATCCCCGCGCCCGCGACGACGATGATGAGCGCGAGCAGCGCGCCGTCGAAAGACTTCGCCCCGATCGACCAGAGAACGACCCAGAGGCAGAGCGCGAAGGTGACGATGATTGCGAGGCCCATAAGGTGCCGGATCCTATCGCAGGGCCTCGGCGAATGACCGTACGAGAGCCTCGACGGCCGCCACCGGATCATCCGCGTCAGCGGCCTCGCGCACTAGGCGACTGCCGATGATCACGCCGTCCGCTCCCGCATCGGCCGCAGCCGAAGCCTGCTCGGGCGTCGCGATCCCGAAGCCGAGCGCGACAGGGGCGTCCGTCGCCCGCTTCGCGCGCGCAACGATCTCCCCGAAGGCATCCGACAGCGCGGCTCGCTCGCCGGTGGTCCCGGTAACCGACACCGTGTAGAGAAAGCCGCGTGCCAGCCCCCCGATGCGCTCAAGCCGCTCATCGGTCGTGGTCGGTGCCACGAGCGGGATGAGGGCGATCCCTGCCGCTGTGCATGCGGCGCCGAGCGCCGGCGCCTCCTCGAGCGGGACATCCGGGACGATCAGTCCACTCGCGCCGGCGGCGGCAGCGTCGGCGGCAAAACGCTCCATCCCACGGGCAAGCACAAGATTCGCATACGTCATCAGGACGACCGGGACGCGAGCAGCGACCGCGCGCGCGATCTCGAGCACGTCCTCGACGCCGGTCCCCGCGGCGAGTGCACGGCCTGCCGCCGCCTGGATCACCGGCCCGTCGGCGATCGGGTCGGAGAAGGGCATGCCCAGCTCGATCAGATCGGCGCCTGCGTCGGCGTAGGCCAAGGCAATCCGCCGCGAGGTCGCTGAGTCGGGGAAGCCCCCCATCAGATACGGCATCAGCGCGGCCCGCCCTGGGGCCTTCGCGAAGGCGTTGGCGATGCGCTCCTCACCAGGCGTCATCGGCTCGCCGGTCAGCACTCCGGAAGCCGCCTCATGACTTCAGCGAGGTCCTTGTCACCGCGCCCGGACAGGCAGACGAGGTCAAGCTGGGACGCATCCGCCTCGCGCAGCACGACGTGGAGCGCGTGCGCCGTCTCAAGCGCTGGGATGATCCCCTCAAGGCGTGCGACGTCACGCACGGCGCGCAGCGCGTCACCATCGGTGACCGCGGTGTACTGGGCCCGGCCGGTGTCGCGCAGATGAGCGTGTTCCGGGCCGGCGCCGGGGTAGTCGAGACCGGCGGAGACCGAGTGGGCCTCGATGACCTGGCCTTCATCGGTCTGCAGCAGTGCGATCAGCGCACCGTGCAGGACCCCCGGACGTCCGCCGACCGTCAGCGGCGCACCGTGACGGCCGGAGTCGAGACCCTCGCCCGCAGCCTCGACACCGAGCAACCGCACCTGCGCGTCGTCCACGAAGGCCGCGAAGGTGCCGATCGCATTCGAACCGCCTCCCACACAGGCGACGACACGGTCCGGGAGGCGGCCGGTCCGCTCGAGCAGCTGGGCGCGCGCCTCGTCACCGATCACGCGCTGAAGATCGCGCACGATCGACGGGTACGGCGCCGGCCCGATCGCCGAGCCGATCACATAGTGCGTCGTTTCGACATTCGTCACCCAATCGCGGATCGCCTCGGAGGTCGCCTCCTTGAGCGTGCGCGTGCCGGCTTCGACAGACCGCACCTCGGCGCCGAGCAGCTCCATCCGCTGGACGTTCGGCAGCTGACGGCGCATGTCCTCAGCTCCCATGTAGACGACACATTCGAGCCCCAGCAGCGCGCAGGCGGTGGCGGTGCCCACACCATGCTGCCCAGCTCCAGTCTCGGCGATGAT
>WLNG01000162.1 GCA_009699915.1 Actinomycetota bacterium | reverse complement strand
TCGATCACCGGCGTTCCGGCCGGCTTCTCCGACCTCGATCGCATCACCGGCGGCTTCCAGCCCGGCAACCTGATCATCATCGCCGCGCGTCCGTCGATGGGTAAGTCGGCGCTGGTCACGAACATCGCCGAGAACGTGGCGCTCGACCGCCAGCGCCCGCGGCCGGTCGCGCTCTTCTCGCTGGAGATGTCCGAGGGCGAACTCGCACAGCGCTTCATCGCCTCGCAGGCGCGCATCAAGGGAGACGACCTGCGCAAGGGCAAGGTCCGAGGCGAGGTCTGGAAGCGGGTCCTGGAGGTTGCGAACTTCTACGACCGTTCGAACCTCTACATCGACGACTCCTCCGACATCAGCATGCTCGACATCCGCGCGAAGGCGCGGCGGCTGCATCAGAGCTTCCACGATCAGGGAGGCCTCGGCCTGATCATCGTCGACTACCTCCAGCTGATGCGCGCCGACACGCGCTACGACAGCCGCGTGCAGCAGGTGGGCGAAATGAGCCGCGGCCTGAAAATCCTCGCCCGTGAGCTCGAGGTCCCGGTCATCGCGCTCTCCCAGCTCTCCCGCGGCGTCGAGTCGCGCACCGACAAGCGGCCGATGCTCTCCGACCTGCGCGAGTCGGGCCAGATCGAGCAGGACGCCGACGTCGTGATGTTCATCTACCGCGACGAGTACTACAACCACGAGAACTCGGAGGAGCCAGGGGTCAGCGAGATCATCATCGCCAAGCACCGCAACGGCGCCCTCGGCACGATCAAGCTCTCCTTCCAGCACGAGTACCCGCGCTTCATGAACATCGCGCAGGAGGCGGCGTGAGCCGCTGCCCGCTGGGCGTCTGCGACGGCAGCGGCTGGATCGAGGATGTGGAGACGCGCTCGGTGAGCGCGTGTGCCTGCCGCCCGCAGCTCGTCGCCGGCCGCCGGGCGCGAGCTCTCTCGGCGGTTATCCCGCGGCGCTACCGGGGCGTCTCCTTCGATCGACCCCCGGTCAGCGACATGCCCGCACCGCAGGTCGACGTCGTGCGGCGCTACGTGCGCAAGCTCAACGAGCGGCTCGACGCAGGCCGCGGCCTCTGGCTCTTCGGCGGTGTCGGGACCGGCAAGACGACGCTCGCGATGCTCGTCTCCCAGACCGCGCTGGAACAGGGACGCACCGTCGCGATCTACTCGCTCCCCCGCCTGCTTGCGCGCATCCGCGAGACCTTCGATGACGCCGAGCCCGGCTCGTACTCGACGATGCTCGAGCAGCTCGGCGACGTCGACCTGCTCCACCTCGACGACGTCGGCGCCGAGAAGACGAGCCCGTGGGTGCTGGAGCAGCTCTACGCGATCGTCAACGCCCGCTATGAGTCCGAGCGGGCCGTGATGCTGACGACGAACCTCAGCCGCGACGATCTGGCTGAACAGATCGGCGAACGAACGGTCTCGCGTCTGGAGGAAATGTGTGACGTGATCCCGGTCATGGGGCGCGATCGCAGGCGCTTTGAGGCCGTCGACCGGCGTGCGAACCCATCCGCAGCGCAGGACCCGCCGCCGGACGACGCACCCGGCCTACGGCTGGCCTGAAGCGCACGCGCCCTACACTCCGCTGCGCTATGCCGAGCATCGTGATCGTCGGCGCCCAGTGGGGCGACGAGGGAAAGGGCAAGGTCGTCGACCTTCTGGCCGAGAACGCCAGGGTCGTCGCACGCTTCCAGGGCGGCAACAACGCCGGGCACACGATCGTGCGCGGCGAGGAGACCTTCAAGTTCCACCTCATCCCCTCCGGGATCCTCTATCCGGGGACGACCTGCGTGATCGGCAACGGCGTCGTGATCGACCCGTCGGTACTCACCGCCGAGATCGACGGCCTCCGGGACCGCGGAGTGGATGTCTCGAACCTGCGGGTGAGCGCCAATGCCCACCTGATCATGCCGTACCACCTGATGCTCGACCGCGCGCATGAGGCCAAGCTCGGCAAGCTCGAGATCGGAACGACGAAGCGCGGCATCGGCCCGTGCTATTCCGACAAGGCTGCGCGGCTGGGGATCCGCGTCCAAGACCTCCTCGACGAGAAGATCCTCAAGCAGAAGATCATGGCCGCGATGGAGCCCAAGCGGCTCATGCTGCGCCCGTTTGAGCGCGACCCCGCACTCGACCTGCACGCCATGACCGAGCAGTACATGCTGCACGGCAACCGCCTCGAACAGCACATCGCCGATACTGCCTCGCTGCTTCACCGCGCCCTCGACGACGGTGAGCTCGTGATCTTCGAGGGCGCCCAGGCGGCGCTGCTGGACATCGACCACGGCACCTATCCCTTCGTGACCTCATCGAATCCCGTCGCGGGCGCCGCCTGCGTGGGGGCCGGCGTCGGCCCACGTGACATCACCGAGGTCTGGGGGGTCGCGAAGGCCTACGCGACCCGCGTCGGTGCCGGGCCGTTCCCAACCGAGCTCGACGATGACCTCGGCGAGGATCTGCGCCAGCGCGGCGGTGAGTTCGGCACGACGACCGGGCGCCCGCGGCGCACCGGCTGGCTCGATCTCGTCTCGCTGCGCTATGCCGCCCGGATCAACGGCATGACCGCCCTGGCGATCACGAAGCTCGACGTGCTCGGCGGCCGCGACACGATCCGCGTCTGCACCAGCTACCGCACCGACGACGGCGCCGAGCTCGACACCTTCCCGTACCACCAGACCGTCCTGCACCACGCAACACCGATCTACACCGACCTTCCAGGCTGGCAGGAGGACATCACCGGCTGCCGCGCGGTCGAGGACCTCCCCGCGAACGCCCTCGCCTACCTGCGCTTCATCGAGGAGCACGTTGGCGTTCCGATCGCGCTCATCGGCGTCGGCCCGGCACGCGACCAGATCGTCTGGCTCGGCGAGCGCTCGCCGCTGCTGGCCGCCTAGCCGGCCGGTCAGCGCGGACGGGCCGGATTCCCGAGGACGAGCGCCCCTGGCGCGACGTCCCGGGTGACCATTGAACCCGCCGCGACGAAGGCGCCTGCGCCGACCTCAACGCCGGGCAGCAGGATCGCGCCGGCGCCGATACGGCAGCCCCGACGCAGCGTCGCGCCGCGCAGCGGCTCCGTCGGCTCACCGGCCGTCGGATCGTTCGTCGTGATCACGCCCGGGCCGACGAAGACGTCGTCCTCCACCGTCGAGAACGCGGTGAGGTAGACCCCGGTTTGCAGGCTGACGCGCTCACCGACGACGACGTCGTTGTCGACACACGTCCCTCGTCCGATAAGGCTGCCCGCACCGATCACGGCCCGCTCGCGCACGTAGGACTGATCGCCGATGATCACATCGGGGCCGATCGTCGCGCCCGCGAACACGACCGCCTGCGCGCAGATCCGTGCGCCCGCACCGATCACGAGGGGAGCGAGCGCCGCTCCGGCTGCCGCAGAACCGGGCCGCAGGGCCGGACCCTTCCCGAGGATGACCGCGTCCTGGATCACGACGCCGTCGCCGATCCGCACGTCGTCGTGGACGATCACGCCCGCGCCGAAGTGCACACCCGCGCCGACCTGCGCTGTCGGGCTGAGGACGAGTCCGGGCGCATTGAGGGTCATGGCGGATACCCTAATGCGCCGTGCCCGCGTCTCCGTCCCGCCCGGTGGTCCGCGGGGCCGTCATCGGCCTCGGGATGATGGGCCGCCATCACGCCCGCCTGCTGCAGGACACCCCCGGTGTCAGCTTCGCCGGGGCCGTGGACCCCGCCGGCGACCAGCATGGTGCGGTGCGCGACCGCGAGAAGCTCTTCCCGTCGATCGCAGCCCTGCTCGCAGCGGGAGCACCGGACTTCGCGATCCTTGCGCTTCCCACCGAGGAGCATCTGGCCGGGGCACGGGAGCTCGCCGCCGCGGGGGTCCATCTCCTGATCGAGAAGCCGCTCGCCGCCACCGCAGACGCGGGCCGCGAGATCCTCGCCGCATGCCAGCGCGGCGGCGTCCTCGCCGCCGTCGGCCACGTGGAGCGCTGCAATCCCGCGCTCGTCGAGATGCGGCGGCGCATCGGCGAGGGCCAGCTTGGTGAGATCTTCCTGATCGCCACCGAGCGCGTGGGTCCATTCCCGAACCGCATCCGGGATGTCGGGGTCGTAAAGGATCTTGCAACGCACGATCTCGATCTGGTGCGCTGGATCGGCGGAGCGCCGATCGCGCG
>WLNG01000161.1 GCA_009699915.1 Actinomycetota bacterium | reverse complement strand
GGACACGGTTGCCGCCGACCGCGCCGTCGAACTACGCGGGCAGCGGCAGCGCGACCTCCCCGGCCGTGCAGGTGGGCCTGCTCACGCTCACTCCGGAGCCCCTCGCCTCGATCAAGCGCGGCAAGACCGTCAAGCTCACGATCGTCATCAAGAACCCGAGCGCCATCGCGCTCAAGAAGGTGAAGACCTGCGTGAAGCTCCCCAAGGGCTTCAAGCTCGCCAAGAAGACCGGCTTCACCGTCAAGAGCGGCCTCGCCTGCCGCACCACCGCAACCCTCGCCGCAGGCACCAGCAAGACCGTGCTCGTCGCAGTGCAGGCACCCAGGAAGACGGGCAAGGCCAGCTTCATCATCACCGTGGTGGCAACCGACATCGCGAAGGTCACCAAGACCGTCAAGGCGACCGTCCGCTGACCCCAGCCATGAGCCCGGAGCCTCACCGCGAGCAACGGCGACTCACGATCAGCGCCGAATCTGCCTCGCATTCTCCCGATCGGCCACCGGCGTCTGACGGCCGTTCGCGGCGTCGAGCGTTTCCACGAGGTTTCCATACGCAGATGCGATCCGATCGCGACGAATAGCACGACGGCGCGCGTCTGCGAGCTCGTGGACGTAGAGGGAGCGGGTGACATTCCCATTCGCGTGGCCGAGCGGGAACGCGATCTCGTCGGAGCTCTCGCCAGCGTCGGCCAGGAGGGTCGCGAGCGCGTGCCGGAATGAGTGGAGCGACGGGACGGTGCCGCGCTCTGGCTTCATCGTTCGTTCGTGGCGTGGAGCGCCGGGACCGTCGCCACCCCCCGCGCGCTCCGGAGCTTCATGTAGTACCGGATAGCCGCTGGGAAAACGGGGGGAGAAACGCCCCGGATCGCCCTCGCCGGATCAGGCGCCCTCAAAGGAGAAACCCCCGACTAGCCGGGTTTCCTTAAAGCCCTCTGCCGGACTCGAACCGGCGACCCCTTGCTTACGTTCTGTGAGATCTGCCGGGGATTACCCCCTCCGCTCCCACCTGATTGCTGCCGCACGAACCCGTCCAACGCGGCGGCCCCGCAGCGCCCGTTGCGCCGCGGGGGAGTTGGCTGGTCCTGAAGTCGGTTGCGAGCCTCTAGGCGCCGGTGAGAACGCCGATCATGTTATAGCCCAAGAAAAGGACTGGGCGTCGCGTTCCGGTGCCCGCGGATATTCCGTAGCAGGAGATGGTTATCCGGTTTGTTCCTTCGGTGGCGATGAAGCTGCCGACGATCGTCATCTGCTCATACTCGTACTCTTCTGTGAGAACACCACTTCGTGAGGCTTCGCCAAGTGGGGTGAAGTCTGGGCCGTACATCTGGCAAGCGAAGGCACTTGGGTCCCCCGCCGAGGGATAGTCCCGCTGGAAGCGGCCGCTGAATGTGACATTCATTCTGCCCGGGCGCGGCACGTCGACGTCTTTCTCAACGATCATGCTCGCCGAACCGAAGTACGGTTCAATTGTCACCGGGGCGAAAGTTGAGTCGGAGGAGCTAAACGAGAATGTCGGCCCCGCAGCACCCGTTGCGCCCGTTGCGCCGCGGGGGAGTTGGCCGGTCCTGAAGTCGGTTGCGAGCAGCGAGCGGTCTTTGACTTTAGCGGAGGTCACAGCGTCCTTCTTGAGCTGTGCTGCCCCGACCGAATTCCTCGGGATCTTAATTGCGGCGTAGCTCGCGCCGCCGAGGGCGACGAAAAGGGCCAGCACAGAAATGATCAGTGATGGCGTTATGTGTCGGCGCATCCTTGAATACAACCACATTCGCGCTGCACTTTGCCGCTGTTCGTCTCCGGCGGTTCATCAACGAAATCGATGATTCGTGGGTACTTGTAGGGCGCGGTCTGCTCTTTTGCGCACTGCTGCAGCTCGGTTACGAGTCCGCCTGAGGCAGTAGACGCCTTCGTCACCGTCTTCGACCAGATGGCGGCCGAGATTACTGCCGGGTAGCACGCTGCTCAGGCCGGCGGCGGGCGCCGACGGTCGAGCAGCTCAGAGGATCGGGCTACTCCCCTCTCTCCGTGCCGCTCGGCGCCGACGGTTTTTGGAATGCCAACCGTGTACCCCGATGCCCTCCACCATTCCTATCTCGCCGAGATTGGCGAAGGCGAACCACGGCCCCGGAATCGCTCGCGCGGGTTTCCATACGACTTCCATAGCGGCCGAGCTGGTGGCCCGCGGCCGCTCCCCGAGACGACGAAATCCCATCGGCTGCAGGGTTCCTGAGCAAGCCCTCTGCCGGACTCGAACCGGCGACCCCTTCCTTACCATGGAAGTGCTCTACCAACTGAGCTAAGAGGGCGGGAGTGAGGAGGGTAGCGACGCGCCGCAATCGACGCGTGCGCGCCCGCAGGCGCGGAGCTGCCTGTCAGCCGGCGACGTCGACGACGACCTTGCCGACCGCCTGCCGGTGCTCCACCAGGGCGACGGCTTCGACCGCGTCCTCAAGGCTGAAGCGGTGCCCGATCGGCGGCTGGAAGCGGCCGCTGCGGACGAACTCGTCGACCGCAGCCGCCGTCTGCCCGGCGACCTCCGGCCGCTTCTCGATGTACGCCCCGTAGGCGGCTCCGACGATGTCGACGTTGCGGAACATCACGCGGTTGACCTTGATCTCCGGGATGCTCCCGCCGGCGAAGCCGAGCACCACAAGGCGCCCGTCGGGGGCGGTGATCCGCATGGAGTCGCTGAGCCGATCCTCACCGACCGGATCGAGCACCACCTCATAGCCGCCGGGCCGCAGCGCAGATGCCGCAGCCACCCAGTCCTCGTCGACCCTCACGACCGCATCGGCGCCGGCTGCCGTGGCGGTCTGCGCCTTCGCGTCGGTCGAGACGACCGCTACGACGTCGGCGCCAAGCGCCTTCGCGATCTGGATGCAGGCGACGCCCAGTCCGCCGGCGGCACCGTGCACGAGCACGGTCTCGCCGGGAACGAGCCGCGCGCGCAGCGCCAGCGCGAAATGTGCGGTGTGGTAGTTGATCGGCAGCACCGCGCCGGTGAGGAAGTCGACCTCGTCCGCGAGCGGGTAGGTGGTCGCAGCGTTTGCGACGACGTGCTGCGCGAGCCCGCCGGCGCTGGGCAGGAAGGCGGTCACCCGGTCACCGGGCGAGAAGCTCGTCTGCGCACCCGCCTGCGCGACGACGCCTGAGACCTCAAATCCCGGCGAGAGCGGCAGCGGCGGCTTGATCTGGTACTCGCCGCGCAGCAGCAAGGTGTCCGGAAAGGTCACGCCGCAGACCTGGACCTCGATCAGGACGCCATCGGCGCTGTCGAGCACCGGGACGGGCACGTCGTGCTCGACGCGCAGGCCCGCGAGGCCGTTCAATTCGTGCTGCACCGCAGCAGTCATGGTTCCGGTGGTCATAGGAATCGACCCTACCAACGGCGAAGGGCGCAACCAGTGCTTCAGCCGCTCGCCCAAGGGTCCGATACCGTGATTGACGTCCCTATGCGCACCATGCTCAAACGGACGGGACTTGTCGCGATGGCCCTGTTCGCAGCGCTCAGCGGGGCGATCCCCGCGGCGGCACTCGCCCGCAAGCCCATCTCGAAGCCCATGTGGGTGTCGAAGATGCGGATCACGGAGTACTTCCCGGCGCCCGAGGCGTGGTTCGTGGGCAAGGCGGTCTCTACCCCCGGTCTGGACCGCAAGAGTCGCGTGGATTGGCTCTATTCGGCACGCGGCGTGGCGATGGAGGGCGACGGCATCGGCCTCGACGGGAAGCAGTACCACATCGAATCGGTCGGAACGTCCTCGTGGCTGAACGCTCGCGGCCGCAAGGCGCGCTTCGGGGCCGGGGCCGGGCTCTCGCCCTTCTGGCGGACCGAGGGCTACTGGCGCAACTCCTCAAGGGAGTTGACCTTCCCACTGCTGGCCGGCGGCTGGTTCAACGGCAAGGGCGGCCACTTCGTGCGACCGAAGGGGATCACCTTCGCCGAAGGCCCCTCGCGGCCGCTGCGCTACTACCGCAGCGTCGCCGTAGACCCCACCTTCATCTCGCGCGGCAGTCTCGTCTACGTGCCCGATTACAAGCCGCTCAACAACGACGGCTGGTTCCGCGCGGATGACACCGGAGGGGCGATCAAAGGCCGCCACCTCGACGTCTTCCGGCGCCCTCCCGAGACCTCTGCTGACACCGGTGCCAATCTTCAAGGTCGGCGAATC
>WLNG01000160.1 GCA_009699915.1 Actinomycetota bacterium | reverse complement strand
GGTCGGCGCGGTCGCCGCCGGCGCCTTCGCGCTGCCGGCGCTGGGCTTTGCTCTGGGCCCGGTCTTCGAGGAGAAGCGCCAGCCGTGGCAGGCCGTCGGGACGCAGGACGAGTTCGGCGCAGACACGTATGTCGCCCGCACGATCACGATCGACCCCAACGTCGGCGACTCCGGGAAGTCGACCGTGTACCTGCGCAAGTTCAACCCGCAGGTCGACCGCGAGCCCCGCGACGAGTACAACGAGTACATCGCGATCTCGACCGCGTGCATGCATCTCGGCTGCCCGGTCCACTTCGTCACTGCAGCCAACCGCTTCATCTGCCCATGTCATGGCGGCGTCTACGACTTCGTCGGCAAGGTCTCCGGCGGCCCGCCGGTAAGACCGCTCGATCGCTTCTACACCCGCGTCGAGGCAGGCCAGGTCTTCATCGGCCCGCGCTTCTCGGTGAACAGCGAGCTCAAGCGCTTCTCGCCTCGCGACCCGGGTGAGCCGCTCGACGGTGTCGGCCAGTACCTCTACCCGTCGCGTCCCACGATGCGCAAGCTCCCGAACACCTGATCATGGCCAAGCTCAAGCTTCCGGTCCCGCCCATTCCGCCGCAGCTGAAGCCGCTGCCCAAGCGCCCCGGGAAGGTCTATGGGCCGCAGACCCCGCTGGAGCACGCCGGCGAGGCCGCCGCGACCGCTGTCGGCTGGATCGACGAGCGCACGTCGCTCTCCGGCGCCGCGCGCTGGATGATGTTCCGCAAGGTCCCGAAGGGGACGAACTGGTTCTACACCCTCGGCTCCGCCACGATGTTCTCCTTCCTGTCGCAGGCGGTCACCGGCATCTTCCTGGCGATGTACTACGTGCCGTCCTCGACGCGCGCCTACGAGTCGATCCGCTACATCAACAACGACGTCTTCCTCGGCGAGTTCGTGCACGGGATGCACAAATGGGGCTCGTCGATGATGGTGATCCTCATCTTCCTGCACATGGGGAGGACCTTCTTCTTCGGTGCGTACAAGTACCCGCGCGAGCTGAACTGGGTGATCGGGGTGGTGCTCCTGATCCTCACGATGACGATGTCGTTCACCGGCTACCTGCTGCCATTCGATCAGCGTTCCTACTGGGCGTCGATCGTGGGCGTGAACATCAACGGCACCGGTCCGCTCGTTGGTCCGTATCTCTCTGACTTCCTGCGCGCGGGTCCGAACTTCGGGGCCACGACGCTGTCGCGCTTCTACGCGATCCACATGCTGCTCCTCCCGGGCGCGATCGCCGCACTGATGGGCTTCCACCTCTACCTCGTCGCCAAGCTGGGCACCACGGCCCCGCCGTGGCAGCGCGCAACGTCGTCGGAGGAGCTGCGTGAGGAGCAGGTGTCCTCATGAACCGGCAGGAGAAGGAGCGCTACCTTCGCGAGTACGGCCAGCTGAAGGCAAAGGGCAAGCCGTTCTTCCCGTACGCGGTCGCCAAGGACGGCGCCATGGCCGTCCTGGTGATGGCGATCATCATCACGATGTCGATCGTCCTCGGAGCTGAGCTAGGCCCGAAGGCCGACGCCACGACGACGACGTACACGCCGCGGCCTGAGTGGTACTTCTTCTTCCTCTTCGAGTTGCTGAAGGTGATCAAGCCGCCGGCGCTCGTGCCGCTCGCGACGATCGGCATCCCGACGATCGGCATGATCCTGCTGTTCCTGCTGCCGTTCTACGATCGCAATCCTGAGCGGCGTATCGAGCGTCGACCGATCGCGCTGACGGCCGGCGTCCTGACAATCTTTGCGATGGGCTTCCTGACATACCTCGGCGCGTCGGCCGGTCCGCCGAGCGAGATCGACGTCCCGGTGCCCGCCAACATCGCCGCCCAGGGTCCGAAGTCCCTCGCCGCCTTCAAGGCGGGGCAGACGGTGGTCGCCCAGTCCGGCTGCGGCGGCTGCCACAAGTTCGGCGAGAACGGCAACGACGGGCCGGGCCCCGCTCTCACGGAGATCGGCAGGCGGCTGCCTGCCGCCGCGATCGCCCGGACGCTCGTCAACCCGACGGCGCCGATGCCGTCGTATCAGGGCCTTCAGGAGTCGAACCCGAAGCAGTTCGACGAGATGGTCTATTTCCTCTCGTCGCTGAAGTAGGTCGGCGGTGAGCAGCGGCCCGGAGGACCGAGAGCGCGGGACGCTCGAGGAGCCTCAGGTCCAGGCGATGTTCGACCGGATCTCCGGCGTCTACGACCGGATGAACTCGGTCATGACCGCCGGACTCCACCACCACTGGCGTCGTCGCGCGGCCGATCTCGCCCAGGTGGGTCCCGGGGCCGATGTACTCGACGTCGCGACCGGAACCGGCGATCTTGCGATCGAACTCGCCGCACGCGTCGCGCCGGGAGGCTCGGTGATCGGCTGCGATTTCTCCGAGGAGATGCTCGGCCACGCTCGCGTGAAGGACCCGGCGATCACCTGGGAGTGGGCGAACGCGCTCGACCTGCCCTACGAGACCGATCGCTTCGATGCCGTGACCGTCGGGTTCGGCGCACGCAACTTCTCCGAGCTCGATCGCGGGCTCGCGGAGATGACGCGCGTCACCCGTCCGGGCGGGCGGGTCGTGATCCTCGAGATCACCACGCCGACGCGGCCACCGCTCTCGACCTTCTACCGGGCGTGGTTCGACCGGGTCGTCCCGCTGATCGGTCGGGTTGCGGGCGATAGCGACGCCTACACCTATCTGCCCGCATCGGTGAAGCGCTTCCCCGGGGCACCGCAGCTCGCACAGGTTCTCGATCGTGCAGGCCTGGTGGACGTGAGCTACCTCCTGACGGCAGGCGGCATCATCGCGATCCACGTCGGGCGCAAACCGGGCCCCTCGGAGTGACGGAACCCGTGTCGACCCCCGAGACGGCGCAGCTCGTCCGGGCGGGCGGCGCGCATCTCCCGGACGCGCTCGCAGCGGTCGAGGGGCTCCTGATCGAGGCTGGAGGAGGAAACGGCGACGTACTTCGCGCACACGCCCAGGCGACGATCGCCGCCGGCGGCAAGCGACTGCGTCCGCTGCTGCTCCTGCTGGTGGCGGGCGAACCGCCAGACCAGGCGACCGCCGCCCGGCTGCAGCGGGCTGCCGCCGCCGTCGAACTCATCCACAGCGCGACGCTCGTCCACGACGACGTTCTGGACGGGGCGTCCCTGCGCCGTGGACAGCCGACCGTCGTCGCCCTCGCTGGGCGGGAGATGGCGACGGCCACCGGAGACCTCCTGTTCGCCCGCGCGTTCGCCCTCCTGGCGCGCGAGGAGGATCCGCTGCCCGTGCGGATCCTCAGCGAGGCCTGCTCCGGACTGGCGCTCGGCGAGCTTCTCCAGCGCGCCGATGCATGGGACCCGGGGGTGAGCCTCGAGCGGTATCTCTTGCGCTGCGAGCTCAAGACCGCCCGGCTCTTCGAGGCGGCCTGTCGCCTCGGCGCGTCCACCGAAGCTCCCGATCTGGCGCCGTTCGGCCGCGATATCGGCTTGGCTTTCCAGATGCTCGACGACGTGCTCGACGTCTCGGGACCCGCCGAGCGCACCGGCAAGCACCGCGGTGCGGATCTGCTCGACGGCACGATCACGCTCCCGCTGATTCTCGCTCGCGAACGCGATCGGGACCTGGCCGCGCTGGATCCGCGTGAGATCACGACGCCCGAGCAGGCTGAGGCGGTCTGTAGGCGGATCGCGGAGACCGGCGCGCTGGAGGCCGCCCGTGAGCATGCGTTGGCGCTGGTGGCCGGCGCGAGGGCGCTGCTCGACGCACATGCCGCTTCGCTGGGCCCCGGGCGCTACGAGGCGCTCGGCCTGGTCGCCGAGAGCGTCGTGCGCCGGTACAGCTAGGGCTAGAAGTCCTCGGGCAGCAGGAGGCCGGAGTCGAGCGCCTCGCCAAGGCGGCCGACCTCCTCCTCGATCGTCTGCTGCACCATCTCGTGCAGTTCGCGCGCGAGCGCGGCGGAGGCGCGTTCGAGGGCGAGGTCGTACTGATCGACGACTGCGTCCTCCACAACCCCCGTGCCGGCTGCCTCGCAGTTCGGGCAGCGCAGCTCCAGCCGCCAGTGGTGAGCGCCTTCCTCCTGCCAGTCGATCGGCTGCACGAGGTCGCTTCCGCAGGCGCCGCAACAGGAAAGATCCGCAGCAGCAGCGGCGATCTCGGCTTGCCGCTGCTCGCCTGGGGACGGC
>WLNG01000016.1 GCA_009699915.1 Actinomycetota bacterium | reverse complement strand
TCCGGTCGAAGAGGCCGCCGTCGAGGCCGAGGCGCCCGCTGAGGCCGAGGCAGACGCTTCGGGCGACGGCGCCGGCGAAGCCGAGCAGGGCTGAGGGCCCGCACCGACCTGCGCGACGAGCCGGGCATCCCCTTCGTCGGACTGACCGGGGGACTCGGCTCGGGCAAGTCAACCGCGCTCGCCGCGCTCGAGCGCCTCGGCGCCGAGACCCTCTCTGCGGACGCCGTCGTTCACGAGCTCTATGACGGACCGCAGGTTCGCGAGGCGGTCGTCGAGCGCTGGGGTCCAGAGGTCGCTCCCGCGGGAGTCGTCGACCGAGCTGCGGTAGCGCGCCGCGCGTTCGCCGATCCGGCCGAGCGCGCTTGGCTCGAAGAACTGATCTGGCCACTCGTACGCGCACGCGTTGCGGCATGGCGCGCGCAGGCGCTCACGCGACATCCCGTACCGGTGGCTTGCGTCGTGGAGGTTCCGCTGCTCTTCGAATCGGGCGGTGAGGCTGCATACGACGCGACGATCGCGGTGATCGCCGAGGAGGGGCTGCGTGCCGCGCGGGCTGCGGCGCGCGGGCACGAGGCGGTCGACGAGCGGGCCGCCCGCCAGCTCTCGCAGGAGGAGAAGGCAGCCCGCGCGACGTACGTCGTGCGCAACGACGGCACCGTCGAAGTGCTCGAGGCCGAGCTCGCGACGATTCTGGCTGCGCTGGGCTGATGGCGAGCCGGCGCACGATCCGCAGGCGGCGGCTGTGGGCCGCGGCTGGGCTGATCCTCGTCGGGGGCCTCGTCATCGCGCTGATGAGCGGGGCGTTCAATCGCGCCGTGCGCGAGATCAGCCTCCCGCTGCACCACGAGGACATCATCCGCCAGCAGGCGAAGGACAAGCGCCTTGACCCGGCATTGATTGCTGCGGTGATCTACGCGGAGTCGCGTTTCGTCGAGGGCCGCACGTCTCCGGCGGGCGCCGAGGGCCTGATGCAGATCACGCCCGAGACCGCGAAGGACATCGCGCGGATCTCCGGTGGCTCGGCGTTCGAGCTGGCGGATCTCGCGACTCCACAGGTGAACATCGCGTACGGGTCATTCCAGCTGCGCCGCATGCTCGACCGTTACGACGGCGACAGCGCGGCGGCGCTGGCGGCGTACAACGCCGGTCCGGGGAATGTCGACCGCTGGGGCGGGAGTCGGCTGCGTGTCGAGGACATCCCGTTTCCGGAGACGCGCGCGTACGTGCGCAAGGTCCTCGATGCACAGGCGCGCTACCAGGGCGAGTATCCGGCCGAACTCGGCCTCTGAGCGGGACTCCGGCGCCTGCTGCCAGCGCGGTACGGTGACGAGGTGCCGCCGTTCAAGCTCGAGGCGGGCTTCGCGCCCGCCGCCGATCAGCCGCAGGCGATCACAGGGATCGCTGAGAGCATCGCCGCCGGCGAGAGATTCACCACGCTCCTCGGGGCTACCGGCACCGGCAAAACGATGACGATGGCGGGCGTCATCGAGCGGCTCCAGCGACCGGCGCTCGTCCTCGCCCACAACAAGACGCTGGCAGCCCAACTCTGCAACGAGTTCCGCACCTTCTTCCCGCAGAACGCCGTCGAGTACTTCGTCAGCTACTACGACTATTACCAGCCGGAGGCGTACGTCCCGAGCAAGGACCTCTTCATCGAGAAGGATTCTGCGATCAATCAGGAGGTCGACAGGCTCAGGCACGCGGCGACTGCGGCGCTCTTCGCCCGACGCGACGTGATCATCGTCGCCTCGGTCTCTGCGATCTATGGCATGGGGTCGCCCGAGACCTACGACAACAACGTGCAGCTGCTGACAAAGGGGGCGACGGTCGATCGCGACGCTCTCCTGCGCAAGCTCGTCTCGATCCAGTACCAGCGCAACGACACCGCGCTCGGGCGCGGGACGTTCCGGGTCCGCGGCGAGGCGCTCGAGGTCTTCCCGGCCTATGCGCAGACCGCCTACCGCGCGACGCTCTTCGGCGACGAGGTCGAGCGCCTGCAGGAGTTCGATCCGCTCACCGGTGAACTGCTGCAGGACGATCTTGGACACGTCGCCGTCTGGCCGGCAACGCACTACAACGTCCAGGAGGGCGCGATCGACCGGGCGGTCGAGGAGATCACCGCCGAGCTCGCCGCGCGCTGTGCAGAGCTCGACGCCGAGGGGAAACTGCTCGAGTCCCACCGTCTGCGCCAACGCACGCAGTTCGACATGGAGATGCTGCGCGAGATGGGCTTCTGCAACGGCATCGAGAACTACTCGCGCATTCTCGACGGACGCCGGGCGGGCGACCGCCCGTACTGCCTCGTCGACTACTTCCCCGAGGACTTCATCTGCTTCATCGACGAGTCCCACCAGACGGTCCCCCAGATCGGCGCGATGTGCGCCGGCGACCGCAGCCGGAAGGGGACCCTCGTGGACTACGGCTTCCGTCTCCCGAGCGCGCTCGACAACCGGCCGCAGACCTTTGAGGAGTTCCTCTCGATCACGCCGTCGATCGTCTTCGTCAGCGCGACGCCGGGCGAGTTCGAGCGCACCAACGCGAACCGGATCGTCGAGCAGATCGTCCGTCCGACCGGAATCGTCGATCCGCAGATCGACGTCCGACCGACCGAGGGGCAGATCGACGACCTGATGAACGAGGTTCGTCTGCGCGTCGATCGCAGCGAGCGAGTGCTCATCACCACGCTCACGAAGAAGATGAGCGAGGACCTCACCGACTATCTGCTGGAGATGGGATTCCGGGTGCGGTACCTCCACAGCGAGATCGACACGCTTGAACGCATCCAGATCATCCGCGACCTGCGCCTCGGCGAGTACGACGTGCTCGTCGGAGTGAACCTCCTGCGTGAGGGCCTCGACCTCCCCGAGGTCTCGCTGGTCGCGATTCTCGACGCGGATAAGGAGGGATTCCTGCGCGGAGAGACCTCGCTGATCCAGACGATCGGTCGCGCGGCTCGCAACGTCGACGGCACGGTGATCATGTACGCCGATCGCGAGACGGCCGCGATGCGGGCCGCGCTTGGCGAGACCGACCGCCGGCGCAGGATCCAGCTCGACTACAACGAGCGCAACGGGATCACCGCAGCGTCGATCGTGAAGGGAGTCAGCGACATCGCCGAGTTCCTCATGGGAGAGAGCAAGACGCCGAAGGGCCGGCGGCGCTCCGAGCGCGCGCGTCGCCAGGACCTCGCTCCATCGGATCTCGAGCGCGCGATCGTCGAGGTCGAGGAGGAGATGCTGGCGGCGGCTGAGGATCTGCGCTTCGAGTACGCCGCACGCCTGCGCGATGAGCTTCGTGAACTGCGCCGAGAGCGCGACATGGTCCGCGAGATCGGCCTCGAGCCCGTCGAGGACAATGGCTGAGCCGGTGACACTCCACGACGCGCTGCTCGGCTGGTACCGCGCTGCCCACCGGGATCTCCCATGGCGTCGTACCACCGATCCCTACGCGATCCTCGTCAGCGAGGTGATGTTGCAACAGACGCAGGTCTCACGCGTTCTGACACGCTATGACGCCTGGCTCGAGCGTTGGCCGGGGGAAGCCGAGCTCGCCGTCGCCCGGCGGTCCGATGTGCTCGCAGCATGGGTCGGCCTCGGCTACAACAGTCGCGCACTGCGCCTTCAGCAGGCCTGCAAGATCATCGCGCGCGATGGTTGGCCGCCGGATGCCGCCGGCCTGCAGCGCCTGCCGGGGATCGGCCCGTACACCGCCGCCGCGGTCGCGTCGTTCGCATTCGGCCAGCAGATCGCGGCGGTGGACACCAATGTGCGCCGCGTGGCCGAGCGGCTCGGACGCGGCGTGCCGCACGAGCTCTGCCCTGAGGGGCGTGCCGCCGACTGGAATCAGGCGATGATGGAACTCGGGGCCACGGTCTGCCGTGCCCGCGAGGCGCGCTGCGGGGCCTGTCCGGTGGCATCGCTCTGCGCGTCGCGGGGGCGCGTCGCGCTGAGCCCCCGGGCGCCTGCTGGCACGCGCGAGCGCTTTGAGGATTCCAACCGCTGGGTTCGCGGACGGGTGATCGCTGCGCTGAGCGCAGGCGAGGGACTGCCCCAGGTGGCGCCCGAGCGGCTCGAGCCGGCGCTTGCAGGGCTCGCGCGGGATGGGCTGATCGTCCGCGACACCGCCGGCGCGCGGCTCGCCTGACGGGCGTTACGCTGCTGGCGATGTCCGAGTCGGCTGAACAGGCGCAGGCGGCGCTCGAGCGCCTGGAGCGGATCGAGACGCAGCTCGATTTGCTGCGCGAGGAGGTTGCGCGCGCGCGGGACGAGGTCGCCGCGGCGTTCGCCGCGCCGCCGGTCTCCGCGGCCGACGAGGAGGGGGCGCGGCTCGTCGCCCTTGATCTCGTGCTGGCAGGGACGCAGCGCGCAGTCGCCATGCAGCGGCTGCAGGAGAGCTTTCCGGGGATCGACGCAGGCGCGGCTCTCGATGCCGCCGCCGCAACTCTCGGTGGCTGACGCGGTTCGAGCGGTCGTGCCGTACCGCTCCGTGACCCTGCTCGCCGTGATCGCGTCTGCGCTCGTGCTCGGCGCTGCTGGATCGACGGCGCAGGCCGCGGCGCCGGCGCCGTCGTTCTTCGGCATCCTCGCCGACGGGCCGATGCTCGACGGGCGCGTGGATGTCGCCGCAGAGCTGCGGCTGATGAGGGCCTCCGGCGCTGGGTCGGTGCGTCTGCCGGTCTACTGGCGCGATATCGAGCCCCAGCAGGGCGTGTACCGCTTCGAGGCGCTCGATGCATTCCTCATTGGCGCCGCAGATGCGGGGCTTGAGGTTCTGCCGGTCGTCTTGGGCACGCCCGCGTGGGCCGCCCGGGACCCCGGTGACGCCGCCTCGCCTCCGGCCGATCCGCAGACGTTTGCAAGATTCGTCGGCGTGCTCGCGCGGCGCCTGCGCCCGGGTGGGACCTTTTGGATGGCTCATGCCGGACCGGCGGCCCCCATTCGCCGCTGGCAGATCTGGAACGAGCCGGATCTCCCGAAGTTCTGGGCCGCAGGGGCAACCGGGTGGGCACGCGAGTACGTCGCGCTGCTGCGCGCCGCGCGGAGGCAGATCAAGACCGTCGATCGCGGTGCCACGGTCGTGCTGGCCGGGCTGACGAATCGCTCGTGGGTCGATCTGCGCGCCATCTACCGCGCTGGGGGACGCGGAGCGTTCGACATCGCGGCTGCACACCCCTTCAGCGGCACGGTCTCGAACGTGCTGCGGATCGTGCGGTACGTGCGACAGGAGATGCGCCGCGCTGGTGACGGCCGCAAGCCGCTCATCTTGAGCGAGATCACCTGGAGCTCCGGCAAGGGGCGCTCGACGCTGAATTACGGCTGGGAGACCTCCGAGGCCGGTCAGGCACGGCGTGTGCGGTCGTTGCTCGCTGCACTCGCAGCGCGACGGATTCCCGATCGGCTCGCAGGGCTCGACTGGGCGACTTGGATGTCGCCCCCGCTTGGGTCGCCCTACTCGTTCGACTACACCGGGCTGCGTCGGCTCACGCCGGACGGTCCGGTCTCCAAGCCGGCCCTTGCGGCGTTTCGCAGGACCGTGGCGCGGCTCGTCGCGGCTCGCTGAAGTCAGCGCAGCGGCGTGCAGGTCGTGACGCTGCGATCGAGCACGCGCCCACCCGTGGCGATGAAGGCCAGCTCCGCACGCCCGCGGGAGAGGCGCAGGCGCAGCGCTCCCCGGTTGCTGCGATCGGCGAACCGCAGGGTTGCGCCGGAGCCGTGGGTCACCGGGATGTTGAAGCGTCCACCGGCTCCGGAGACGTACTGGCGTAGCCCGTCGCGGTCAGCGAACCGCTGGAGGTCATGGTCGTGGCCGGAAAGCACGATCCGCGCATGGCCCTTGACGGCGTTCCAGAGCGGCGCGAGGTCGGGCTGGTCCCCGTGCCAGCCGGTACTCCAGCGTGGCCGGTGCCAGAGCACGATCCGGCAGGTCCCCGGGGCCCGCGTCGCACGCCTGAGCCACGCGAGCTGACTGGAGCCGGCAGCGTGCGGCGCCTCGCTGTTGAGCGACAGGATCTCCCACGACCCAATATGTCGGGCGAACCACGGACCTGGTGCGCGGCCCTGATGGGTCAGCCAGTACGGGTCGTATCCGGTGGCGTGGTTCGCCCACTCATGATTCCCCGGTGTCGGGATGACCCGGCGCGCGATGGCGCCGTAGAGCGGGTCGAAGCGGCGGGCGAACTCGGCGCCGGATCCGCTCTCGTACACGTCGCCGAGGTACAGCAGCCGGGTCGGGTTTCGCGCCCGCAGCCAGGTCGAAAGCGCCTTGCCGGACGGGGTGAGATCGGCGTCGCCGACCGCCCAGACCGTGGTTGCCGCGGGTGAGCCGGCGTGTGCCACGGGCGACGCCATCACACCCACGCAGAGCAGGGCGGCGGCAAGTGCGAGGCGGGTGCGCAGCGGAGCCATCGATCGATGATGGCGCACCCGCCGCCGAGCGGTCGCACCAGCCGGGAGGTCGGTCGCTGCGTACGTATCATGGACCGCCATGCCGCCCTCCAACGCGATCGTCGTCTCCGGCGCGCGTGAGCACAACCTCAAGAACGTCTCGCTCACGCTGCCGCGCGACGCGCTGGTGGTGCTGACCGGGCTGTCCGGCTCCGGGAAGTCCTCGCTCGCCTTCGACACGATCTACGCCGAGGGGCAGCGCCGTTACGTCGAATCACTGAGTGCCTACGCGCGCCAGTTCCTCGGGCAGATGGACAAGCCGGACGTCGATTCGATCGAGGGACTTTCGCCGGCGATCTCGATTGACCAGAAGACGACCTCGCGCAATCCGCGCTCCACCGTCGGGACGGTGACCGAGATCTACGACTACCTGCGTCTGCTCTGGGCGCGCGTCGGTCGTCCGCATTGCCACCGGTGCGGGGAGCCGATCGCCGGGCAGTCGGCCGAGCAGATCATCGATCAGGTGATGGAGCTCGGCGAGGGGACGCGCCTGATGGTGCTCGCTCCGATCGTGCGCGGTCGCAAGGGCGAGTTCGGCAAGCTGCTCGACGACCTGCGCGCCGACGGTTTTGCGCGTGTACGCATCAACGGCGACCTGCGTCTGCTCGAGGAGGAGATCGAGCTCGACAAGCGCTACAAGCACGACCTTTCCGTGGTCGTCGACCGGCTGGTGGTCCGCGGTGAGGCGCGCACGCGGCTCGCCGACTCGATCGAGACGGCCGTCGCGCTCGCGGATGGGATCGTCGAGATCGAACTCGTGCCGGGAGAGGACGGCGGCGACGCCGAGGTCCTGACCTTCTCGGAACGCTTCGCGTGCCTGGCGTGCGGGACCTCGATGCCGGAGCTCGAGCCGCGCAGCTTCTCCTTCAACTCCCCGCACGGCGCCTGCGAGCGCTGCACCGGGCTCGGTTCGCAGATGGAGATCGATCCGGAGCTGATCATCCCCGATCCCACGCTGACGATCGCGCAGGGAGCGCTCGCCCCATGGGCGGTTGGGGCCTCCCGCTATTACGAGAGCGTCACGCTGGCGATGGCGGCCCAGTACGGCATCGCACTCGACGTCCCGTGGGTCGATCTGCCTGCAGCACACCGGGCGCTGTATCTCGAGGGAACCGGAGAGGAGCGCGTCACCGTCACGTACCGCAACCGTCACGGCTCCCAGCGCACCTACGCCGTGCGCTTCGAGGGGATCGTGCCGAGCCTCGAGCGTCGCTATCGGGAGACCGTCTCCGAGCAGCAGCGCGAGCGCATCGAGGAGTTCATGGCGGTCGTCGCCTGCCCGGCCTGCCATGGCACCCGTCTGCGACCGGAGTCACGGGCGGTGCTCGTCGGCGCGATAGCGATCCACGAGTTCACGGGTCTCTCGGTGCGCCGCGCGCTGCGCTGGATCGACGAAGTCGAGCTCACCGACACCGAGCGCCACATCGCCCGCCTGATCCTGCGCGAGATCGCCGAGCGCCTGCGCTTCCTCGACGACGTGGGCATCGGTTACCTGTCACTCGACCGCGCCGCCGCGACGCTCTCCGGCGGCGAGGCGCAGCGAATCCGCTTGGCCACGCAGATCGGTTCGGCGCTCGTCGGCGTCCTCTACGTCCTGGACGAGCCGTCGATCGGTCTCCATCAGCGCGACAACTCGAAGCTCATCGCAACGCTCGAGCGGCTACGCGATCTCGGGAACACCGTGCTCGTCGTCGAGCATGACGAGCAGACGATGCGCGCCGCCGACCACCTCGTCGATCTGGGGCCTGGAGCAGGAGAGCACGGCGGCCACGTCGTCGCGCAGGGGACCGCGACGCAGGTGATGAAGGTCAAGGCCTCGCTGACCGGTCAGTATCTGGCCGGCACGCGCACCGTTGCGGTCCCCGATCAGCGCCGCGAGCCCTCGGGGACGCTGGAGATCCGCGGGGCGCGGCAGAACAACCTGCGCGCGATCGATGTCCGGGTGCCGCTCGGCATCTTCACCTGCGTCACCGGTGTCTCGGGGTCGGGAAAGTCCACGCTCGTCAACGAGGTGCTCTACAAGGCGGTCGCGAATCGGTTGATGCGCGCGCGCGAGCGTCCGGGCGCGCATACGGCGGTCCTCGGCCTGGACCAGCTCGACAAAATCATCCAGGTCGATCAGTCACCGATCGGCCGCACGCCGCGATCGAACGCCGCAACCTACACCGGTCTCTTCGACGTCATCCGCGACCTCTTCTCGAAGACGCCGGAGGCGCGTGCCCGCGGCTACAAGCCGGGCCGCTTCTCCTTCAACGTGAAGGGTGGGCGCTGCGAGGTGTGTCGCGGCGACGGGCAGATCAAGATCGAGATGCACTTCCTGCCCGACGTCTACGTCCCGTGCGAGCAGTGTCACGGGCGGCGCTACAACCGCGAGACCCTCGAGGTGCGCTTCAAGGGCAAGACGATCGCGGATGTCCTCGACCTGCCTGTCGAGGAGGCGCTCGAGTTCTTCGCTCACATTCCCAAGATCCACCGACGCCTGAAGACGCTCAACGATGTGGGCCTCGGCTACATCCGCCTCGGGCAGCCGGCCACGACCCTCTCGGGCGGCGAGGCCCAACGCGTCAAGCTGGCGACCGAGCTTGCGCGCGTGGCGACGGGCAGCACGCTGTACATCCTCGATGAGCCGACGACCGGCCTGCACTTCGCAGATGTCCAGCGCCTCCTTGAGGTCCTGCATCGACTCGTCGACGCCGGGAATTCCGTTGTCGTGATCGAGCACAACCTCGACGTCATCAAGACCGCCGACCGGGTGATCGACATGGGACCCGAGGGCGGGGAGGAGGGCGGCCTGGTCGTCGCCTCCGGCACCCCGGAAGAGGTCGCCGGGACCCCGGGGTCCTATACCGGCGAATTCCTTGCCCAGCTCGTCACGCCTCAGGCCCCGCAACAACGGCGCGCTGCCGGTCGCAAGGCGGCGGGGCGTCCGCGGGCGAAGGCGGCATGAGCGGGGACGTCTCCTCGTGGGGTGATCTGCGCCTCTGGTGGGTGAAGTGGCGCTGGTACCGGCGGCTGAGCCTGCCCTGGAATCGCCTGCGCCTCCACCGCGAGTTCGCGCGCCGGCGGGCCTTCTGCAAGTGGCCGATCAACGGCGAGCCGCTCGAAATGCTGCGGGACGGCCGTCTGGAGATCGGCGAGGGCACGCTGCTTGAGCCGGGTGCCTGGCTCACCGGCGGTGAGACCGGGCGGATTCGCATCGGCGCCGGCGTCTTCCTCAACCAGAACGTGATGATCGCTGCTGCGGACCTCGTCGAGATCGGCGATCACTGCATGTTCGGCAACGGCTGCGTGATCACCGATGCCGACCACCGCCACGACCGCCGGGATCTCCCCGTGACATGGCAGGGGTTCGTCTCCAAAGGGCCGACCCGGATCGCCGACAATGTCTGGTGCGGCGCGGGCGTGGTCGTCACGAGCGGGGTCACGATCGGGCCGCGCTGCGTCATCGGCGCGGGCAGTGTCGTCACCCAGGACATTCCTGAGGGTTGCGTAGCGGTCGGTGCTCCGGCCCGGGTTGTGCGCACCATTTCCGAGGCCTCGTCAGCCCCCTGAAGCGGTTCAGTTGCGCTGATGGACCTCTCCCGCGCAGACTTCAGGAGTCCGGGTTCAGCTCGGCGCGAATCGCGGTGAGCTCCGCCTCATCGATCGAGTAGCCGTGCTCCGGTGCCGGGTAGGTGCGGCTGCGCACATCGTGTGCGTAGGCCGCGACGCCGCTGACCATGTCCTCGAGCAGGTTCGCGTAGCGCTTGACGAAGCGTGCGCCCAGCCCCTCGCGGATGCCGAGCAGGTCATGGAAGACCAGGACCTGCCCGTCGACCGCCGGACCAGCGCCGATCCCGATCACCGGCACGGTGATCAGCGGCATGATCTCGTTCGCAAGGCCGGTCGGGATCGCCTCGAAGACGATCGAGAAACAACCCGCCTCCTGCAGTGCGACCGCCTCACGGGCGATTCGCGCGCCGTCGGTTGCGGTGCGTCCCTGGGCCTTGTAGCCGCCGAGCGCCGTTGAGGTCTGCGGCGTGAGGCCGACATGGCCCATCACGGGGATGCCGGCGCGCACGATCGCCCGTGCGCGGGCCACCGAGGTCTCTCCGCCGCCCTCGAGCTTCACCGCGTCGCAGCCGGCCTCCTTGATGAAGCGCATCGCCGAGGTCACCGCCTGCTCGTCGCTGATCTCATACGACCCGAACGGCAGATCGCCGATCAGGAACGGCGTCTGCAGGCCGCGGCGGACGGCGCGAGCGAGGACGAGCAGCTCATCAAGTTCGACGGGCACCGTCGAGTCGTATCCGAGCACGGTCATCGCGCCGGAGTCGCCGACCAGCACGAGGTCCACTCCCGCGCGCTCGGCGGCGCGGGCACTGGGGTGGTCGTAGGCGGTGACCATCACGATCGGCTCGCCGTGGCGCTTCATCTCGTAGAGCCGCGGCAGCGTCATCGGCAGGCTCGATGCGTCGGCTGGAACGTTGATGGTGGTCGGTGCGCTGGACATGATGGCTCCTCTTGCGAAAGGTCGATGCCGCCCTCAGGCGGTCACCGCCTCCGCGGTCTGGACGGGGGTTGGTCGGGTGCTGTCAAGTGCGGCCGGGGCCGCGGAAAGATTGTCGATCAGGCGTACGTCGCCGATCCGTGCTGCGCCGACGATGAGGACCGGGCGGTCCAGTCGCGTCACGGCTTCAAAGGTCGCGGGGTCGACGGCGCGCAGGTACGCGGGCTGCATCCCAGCTGCGTGCAGCTGTGCCAGACCGTCCTGCTCGAGCTCCGCGGGGTCGCTGAGCCTTCCGCTGCGTACGCCATCCGCCGCGTCGGCGAGCGCGCGGGGCAACGCGAGCGCCGCCTCGCGTTGCGCGGGGGAGAGCCGCCGGTTGCGACTCGACATTGCGAGCCCATCGCTGTCGCGCACGGTCGGGCAGGCCACGATGCGCACCGGCAGGTTCAGGTCATCGACCATCCGTCGAACGACCGCGAGCTGCTGGGCGTCCTTCTCGCCGAAGCAGGCGAGGTCCGGGCTACAGATGGTGATCAGTTTCGCGACGACCGTCGTGACGCCATCGAAGTGGCCGACGCCGCGCTCGGCGCCCTCGAGGGTTTGCGTCAGCGCGCCACGAAGCGCGACGGTGGTTGCGAACCCGTCTGGATAGATCTCGGCGGCGGACGGCGCGAAGACGATGTCGGCTCCCGCTGCCGCGGCTGCCCGGGCGTCGTCGTCGAGCGTGCGCGGATATGCGGCGAGGTCGGACGGATCGTCGAACTGCGTTGGGTTGACGAAGACCGAGACGACGACGAGGTCCGCGTGGTCACGGGCGCTGCGGATCAGCGATCCGTGACCATCATGGAGCGCACCCATCGTCGGGACCAGCGCGATCGTGCCTCCGGCGTTCCGCGCGGCGGCGACCGCATTGCGCAGCTGCGCGATCGTATGCAGCACGGTCATGCGTGCACCTCCGGCCGGCCGGCGAGGGTGCGTGTCGCAGCGGCCAGCGCGTCGAAGAGCTCGAGCAGTTCGGGCGCTGCGTGAAGGACCGCATCGCGCTGGCGGGTGACGGTCTCCTCGTCGCCGCGAGAGATCGGCCCGGTGAGTGCATTGCGCGCTCCCTCGGCCGCCCAGTTCTCGAGTGCGGCACGGGCTAGCGGCACCAGCGCGGCGCGCGGAATGCCGGCCTGGGCGGCGAGCCGTTCCGCTGCGTCCTCGAGCGTGACCAGGAAGTTTGAGGCGATCGAGGCGGCGGCGTGGTAGGTGGTGCGATCGGCGTCGGCGACGACGAACGGATCCATCCGCAGCACCGCTGCGAGTTCGGTTGCGCACTCGAGCGCTTCCGGCGTCGAACCGGCGACTGCGCAGCCGGCTCCCGCGAACTGGGCGCCCGCCGGAGTGACCGTCATCAGCGGGTGCAGCCCGAACGCTTCGTGGGGCGTGAGCACGCCGAGTCCGGTGGCACCCGAGCAATGGCCGACCATCGGCCCCGGCGTGATTGCCGCGGCGGCGGCCGCGATCGCACCGTCCGGGACGCAGAGCAGGACGATGTCGGTACCGGCTCCGGTGAAGCCGCGACGGTACGGGCCACTCACCGGTAGTCCGGCGTCGCTAAGCGCTGCGGTGAGCGCGGTGCCCAGGCGTCCTGGGCCGACGGTGGCGATCGTCTGGCGCATCTCGGTCCGGTTCCCGTGGGATACCGGTCGCGGTCTTGGGCTTAAGTCGCTCCGGGGGATTTATCGGTCTCAGGATCCCGCCCTTTCGGTGCCGGTCCCGATCAGACCGAACGGTAGCACCCAAATGGGCGTGATCCCAACGCGGGTAGCATCGCCGCTCGATGGCCGATCCGGAGACCACTCCTGACCGTCGCGAGGACCTGGACGAGGTTGAGGCCCGGGCGCTCGCGTGCGTGCGCTGTCCCTCGCTCGCCGCGACGCGCACGCAGGTTGTTTTCGGCTCGGGTGACCGCGATGCAGACCTCTTCTTCGTGGGCGAGGCACCGGGCGCCGACGAGGACGCTCGCGGGGTCCCGTTCGTCGGACGGGCGGGGCGGCTGCTCGGTGAACTGCTCGCGGGAATCGGTCTGCAACGCGAGGACGTCTTCATCGCCAACGTCCTCAAGTGCCG
>WLNG01000159.1 GCA_009699915.1 Actinomycetota bacterium | reverse complement strand
GTGATCAACGTGTTGCTCACCTTCCGTGTCCACGACGTCGGTGAGCGCAACAATGACTCGGGCAGCTGGATCATCGCCCGCGACGTGAGCTGGGTCGCGAATGCGCTCTTCGCAGCTCTGTTCGTCTTCGCTCTGCTGCACCTCCTGCATGAGCGTTTCCGCCACCTCGCAAAGGGCCCCGACCTGTCGCGCTACCACCTGACGATGATGGTGATCTACCTGAGCATCGCGTCCATCAACGTCTTCACCAACCTCGTGACGCTGGTGCTTCTCCCCGACCTGCGCGGCGTGAGCCAGACAGGATTGATCCTGGATCTCGGCCTGCTCTTCGCATCGAACATGCTCGTGTTCTCGCTCTGGTACCAGATCGCCGACCTGTATCTCCCCGGCGGCGCCTTCGACTTCCCGCCGAACGCGGCAGATCCCGATGATCCACCTCGCTGGGTCGATTATGTGGCGCTCTCGTTCTTCACCCAGTCCACCTTCGGACCGACCCTGGAGGGCGTGCGCACCCGGCCTGTCAAGGTCTTGCTGATGATTCAGACCTCGCTTTCCCTCGTCGTGCTCGTCGTGCTCTTCGCGCGGATCATCACCCCCGCCGGGGTCTGATCGCCAAGCAGCACGGCGGTGCGCGATCGCATTCACTGCATGCGGCAGCCCCGGGCCGGTCGGTAGATTGGCGACGTGCCTGAAGATGCCGCCGATCTGGTCTCGCTGAACGACTTCGAGGAGCGCGCGCACGGGCTGCTCGATCCTGGGCCGTTCGCGTACTACTCCGGCGGCGCAGGAGACGAGCAGACGCTGCGAGCGAGTCGCGAGGCGTGGTCACGCATCACGCTGCGGCCGCGGATGCTGGTGGACGTCGGCGATGTGCAGACCGCGACGACGGTGCTCGGGACCGAGGTCTCGATGCCGGTGCTGCTCGCGCCGACCGCCCTGCAGCGCATGGCCCATCCCGACGGCGAGACGGCGACTGCCCGCGCGGCGGCAGCGGCGGGAACGCTGATGACGCTCTCGACGCTGGCGTCGTCCTCTCCGGCCGAGGTCGCATCGGCGGCACCGGGCGGGCCGCGCTGGTACCAGCTCTACATCACTCGCGATCGCGCGATCTCGCAGGCGCTCGTGGATCAGGCGGTCGAGAACGGGTTCAAGGCCGTGGTGGTCACCGTCGATGCGCCGTTTCCCGGGCGCCGCGAGCGCGATCTGCGCGCCGGCTTCAGCGTGCCGCAGGGCATCGACGCGCCGGCGATCACCGCGGCGCTCGGCCGCACCGGCGGCGTCACCGTCGAGGAGTTCTTCTCGATCGTCGACCCGACACTCACCTGGAGCGACCTCGAGCGGTTCGCCGCCGAGTGCCCGCTGCCGGTGCTCGTGAAAGGCGTGATGACCGGTGAGGACGGCGCGCTTGCGGTGGAGCACGGCGCTGCCGGGATCGTCGTCTCCAGCCACGGCGGGCGGCAGCTCGATGGCGTCGCGGCGACAGCCGACGTGCTCGAGGAGGTCGTGCAGGCCGTCGCGGGGCGGCTTGAGGTCTACGTCGACGGCGGGGTGCGGCGCGGCGTGGACGTTGTGAGAGCACTCGCGCTCGGCGCGCGCGCGGTCCTGATCGGACGGCCGGTCCTCTGGGGCCTTGCCGTCGGTGGCGAGCAGGGGGTCGCGTCGGTGCTCGAGCTTCTGCGCCTTGAGACTGCGAATGCGCTCGCACTGCTGGGCTGTGCGAGCCCGCAGGATGTGCGTCGCGCGCACGTGGACTGAGCCGGTCCGAAGCCGCTCAGGCGCGGGTGCGCTCGACGGCGCTCATCACGGCCTCAAGCGAGGCGCGCACAATGTTCGCACCCATGCCGATGCCCCACAGGCGGGTGCCGTCGACGTCGCAGAAGACGTAGGCGGCGGCGACCGCGTCGCCACCGGAGGACAGCGCGTGCTCGGAGTAGTCGAGGACGTCGACGTGCACGCCGTGCTGCGCGAGCCCCGCGACGAAGGCCGCGATCGGCCCGTTCCCGGTGCCGCTCAGCTCGAGGGTCTCGCCACCGAGCTCAAGCTTCACGGTCAGCTCGTCGCGGTCATCTTCGAGCGAGACGTTGCGCAGCTCAAAGATGCGCTGGCCGCGCCGGTCGCCCGCGGGCGGGGGGAGGTATGCGCCGGCGAAGATCTCCCACAGCTCTGTGGGCGTGACCTCGCCGCCGACGTCGTCGGTCTTCGCCTGCACGAGCTTGGCGAGCTCGATCTGCAGGCCGCGCGGCAGGTCCAGCCCGTGCTCGGTCTTCATCAGGTACGCCATGCCGCCCTTGCCCGACTGGCTGTTGACCCGGATGACGGCCTCGTAGGTCCGGCCGACGTCGTGCGGATCGATCGGCAGGTAGGGCATCTCCCACTGCTGTTCCTCGACCGGGACGCCGGACTGCTGCGCGATCTCCTCACGGTGACGGAAGACCTTGTTGATGGCGTCCTGATGGGTGCCGGAGAACGACGTGTAGACAAGGTCCCCGCCGTAGGGGTGGCGTTCGTGGACCGGGATCTGGTTGCAGTACTCGACGGCGCTGCGCACCGCGTCGATGTCCGAGAGATCGAGCTGCGGGTTGATGCCCTGGGTGTGGAGGTTCAGCGCGAGCGTGATCAGGTCGACGTTCCCGGTCCGCTCGCCGTTGCCGAAAAGGCACCCCTCGACGCGGTCGGCGCCGGCCATCAGCGCGAGCTCCGCGGCGGCCACGCCGGTCCCGCGGTCGTTGTGCGGATGGACCGAGATGATCACCGAGTCGCGACGAGCGATGTGGCGATCCATCCACTCGATCTGATCGGCGAAGACGTTCGGCGTGGAGACCTCCACGGTGGACGGGAGGTTCAGGACGACCGGATGATCCGGGCTCGGATCCCAGATGGAGGTCACCAGATCGCAGGTGGCGAGCGCGAGCTCCGGCTCGGTGAGGACGAAGACCTCGGGCGAGAACTGCAGACGCAGATCGGTACCGCCGGCGATCAGCGCCTCGGAGCGCCGCGCGACGTCCTCCGCAGCTTCGCGGACAAGCGCCGCCAGGCCGTCGGTCCCGACACCCAGCACATGCTCGCGCCACTGAGGTGCGGTCGCCGCGTAGAGGTGCACGAGCGCCTTCGAAGCGCCCTGCAGGCAGTCGAAGGAGAGTTCGATCATCTCCGGGCGGGCGGGCGTGAGCACGTTGATGCGAACGTCGTCGGGGATCGCGTCGCTCTCGATGAGCGAGCGGATGAACTCGAAGTCGGTCTCGCCCGACGCCGGGTAGCCGACCTCGATCTCCTTCACCCCGATCGAGACGAGCAGATCGAACATGCGGCGCTTGCGCGTCGCGTCCATCGGGTCGATGAGCGCCTGGTTGCCGTCACGCAGGTCGACCGCTGCCCAGATCGGGGCGCGGTCGATCGTTCGGTCGGGCCAGGTGCGGTCCTGAAGGCTGAACGGAACGCGATGATGAAACGGCAGATAGCGCCCCGACGGCATGGCGCTGTCGCGCTGGGTGCTCCAGGAAGCGTTGCTCTGGGGGGTGCTCATCGCAGTCTTCGCTCGCTGCCGCCCGGGTACCGGAAACGGCCGCAGCGAAGGCCGATTCTATCTTCCAACCGGTCCTGCGCCCGGCAGCGCACGGCCGAGGCCGATAGTGCTAAGAACTCGACATGATTTGGCAACTGCGCACGTACACGATCAAGCCGGGGGAGATGGACGGCTTTCTCGACCTTTGGCGCAACTGGGTCGTGCCGGCCCGCGAGCGTCTCGGCTTCGAGATCCGCGGCGGCTGGTTCGACGAACAGGACGGCACCTTCATCTGGCTCGTCGGTCATGCGGCACCTGACGGCTGGGAGGCCATCGAGCGTCACTACTACGAGGAGGGCGGTCGCGAGAACTTCCCCCGCGACCCGAAGGATTTCCTCGCGCAGATTGAGACGCGGCTGCTGTCCGAGGCGTGAGGTGCCCCGCCTGATCCTCGGGTTTCTGGTCGCCGGAGTAGTCGTCGCTGGCGTCCCGGCGATCGGCGCCGCCGCCCCGTCCGCCCGCACGCTGGTGCCGCAGAAATCGATCAGGAGTGTCCAGCTTCGGATGTCGCCCGCCGAGGTCCGCGCGGCGCTCGGGCGAGCCCCAGACGCAGGCGCGACGACACCGCATCCGATCCTCGGCAAGGTCCGCGTCTGGAGATTCGGCGCCTTGCGGATCACGTTCGATGGC
>WLNG01000158.1 GCA_009699915.1 Actinomycetota bacterium | reverse complement strand
CTCGTTCACGCCGAGCGCGGGACAGGCGGTGATCGAGAACTTCAACGCGGGCAAGCTCTTCCTGATCGTCACGGTCCTCACCTGCGGCTGCGTCGTCGTGATGTGGCTCGGCGAACTGATCACGCAGCGCGGTATCGGCAACGGCATCTCGCTGATGATCTTCGCGTCGATCGTCGCGGGCCTGCCGAAGGGCGTCCAGGCTTGGTGGACGAGCTCCGACCAAGTATTCAAGGTGATGATGCCGTTCCTGGCGCTCGCCGTGATCGCCGCGGTCGTCTTCATCCAGGAGGGTCAGCGACGCATCCCGGTCCAGTACGCCAAACGCGTGATCGGCCGGCGGATGAGCGGCGGCGGGCAGACCTATCTGCCGCTGCGCGTGAACATGGCCGGCGTGATCCCGGTCATCTTCGCCGCGTCGATCATGGCCTTCCCGCCGACGGTCGGCCAGCTCATTCAGGCTCAGTGGGCCCAGGACATCTCAAACTTCTTCAACCCGTCGAAGGCGCCGTACCTCATCGGCGAGACGATCTTCATCATCGTCTTCACGTACTTCTACACCGCGGTCACCTTCAACCCGGTCGACCAGGCGGAGAACCTGAAGAAGTACGGCGGCTTCATCCCGGGTGTGCGCCCGGGACGCCCGACCGCGGAATTCCTCGACCGCGTGCTCGCCCGCCTCACGTTCCCGGGCGCTCTATATCTTGCTGCGGTCGCAGCGCTCCCGACGATCTTGATCAATCAGACAGCGGCGAACTTCTACTTCGGCGGTACCTCACTGCTGATCGTGGTCGGCGTCGCGCTTGACACGATGAAACAACTGGAATCCCAGCTGATGATGCGCAACTACGAGAGTTTCCTGCGGTAATGGCCGACCTCAATCTCATCCTGCTCGGCCCTCCCGGCGCCGGCAAAGGAACCCAGGCGGAGCGGATCCGCGAAGACGAGGATCTCGCCTACATCGCAACCGGCGACATGCTGCGGCAGGCCGTCGCCGAGGGCACGCCGCTCGGCGTGCAGGCAAAGAGCTTCATGGACGCCGGCGACCTCGTTCCGGACGAGGTGATCATTGGCATGATCGGCGACCGCCTTGGTTCAGCCGACGCCCGCGATGGCTTCCTGCTCGACGGCTTCCCCCGCACGATCGGTCAGGCAGAGGCGCTCGACGTTGCGCTCCGCCAGCACGAACGCGATCTCACCGCTGTTGTGCTCTTCGAGGTGCCCGACGAGGAGATCGTCCGCCGCATCTCGGGACGCCGCGTCAGCGCTGCGGGACGCGTCTATCACGTCGAGTTCGATCCGCCAAAGACCGAGGGCATCGATGACATCGACGGCACGCCGCTGATCCAGCGCGATGACGATCGTCCCGACACGGTCCTCAAGCGGCTTGCGGTCTATCACGACCAGACCTCGCCGCTGATCGGGTATTACGAGGAGCGCGGGCTCCTGCAGCGGATCGACGGAACGCTCAGCCCCGCCGAGGTGCGCGATCACGTGCGCGGGACGCTCGCGACGCTCAAGCGCGAAGCCGACTTCTAGGCCCCCGCGCACGTCGTGATCATCAAGAAGACTCCGGCGGAGATCGAGAAGATGGCTGCCGCCGGCGCCATCCACGCCCGCACGATGCAACTGCTCGCGGGGCTGGTACGTGAGGGCGTCACCACCCGGGAGCTCGACGAGGCCGCCGAGACCTACATCCGCTCGCAGGGCGCGATTCCGACCTTCAAGGGCTATCGCGGCTTTCCGGGGTCGATCTGCGCCTCGCCGAACGACATGGTCGTTCACGGCATCCCCGGGCCCTACCGGCTCGAGTTGGGCGACATCCTCTCCCTCGACATCGGCGTGACGCTCGACGGCTGGGTGTCTGACGGCGCCTGCACGTTCGCGGTCGGACCGGTGTCACCGCTCGCCGAGAAGCTCCTCGCAGCGACCGAGGCCGCGCTCTTCGATGCGGTCGCACAAGCTCGCCCCGGAAACCGGATCGGCGACATTTCGTCTGCGGTCCAGTCCCGGGTCGAGCCGGAAGGACTCGCCGTCGTGCGGTCGCTGATCGGCCATGGCGTCGGCCGGGAAATGCACGAGGATCCGCAGGTTCCGAACTACGGAGAGCCGGGCCGGGGCCCGCTGCTGGAGCCGGGCCTGGTGATCGCGATCGAGCCGATGGTCACCACCGGTCGTCACGAGATCATCACGGCCTCCGACGGCTGGGCCATCCACTCGCAGGACGGCTCGCTTGCCGCGCACGTCGAGTTCACCGTCGCGGTCACGCACGATGGCCCGCGCATCCTTAACCCCTGGCATGAGCGCGCCGACGCAGCAGCATGAGGACCCGTAGCCGGAAAGCCCCCAAAGCTCTGCTACTCTCTTCGACTCGCGCACGTGCGCAGGTTTGTGCCTGTTTGTGCGCATCCGCGGGAGGTAGCGGCAGCCCCGTGCGGCAGCCAGAGCCGAACGCCGGACCATCGACGAAGAAGGAATCATGAAGGTACGACCGTCGGTCAAGCCGATGTGCGAAAAGTGCAAGATCATCCGCCGCCATGGTGCGGTCCTCGTGATCTGCCAGAACCCGCGGCACAAGCAGCGGCAGGGGTGAACCGCTAGATGGCACGTATCGCCGGGGTCAATGTGCCCCTCAACAAGCGCGTCGAAGTCGGACTGACCTACGTCTTCGGCATCGGCCGCGCGACCTCCAACAAGATTCTTGACGAGGCTGGCATCAACCGCGATACGTACGTTCGCGATCTGACTGAGGACGAGGTCGGCCGCATCCGCGACATCGTCGACCGCGACATCCTCGTCGAAGGTGATCTGCGCCGTGAGCGCTCGCAGGCGATCAAGCGCCTGATGGAGATCGGCTGCTACCGCGGGATCCGTCACCGTCGCGGCCTCCCGGTCCGCGGACAGAAGACCAAGACCAACGCCCGCACGCGCAAGGGACCCAAGCGCATGCAGGTCGCCGGCAAGAAGAAGCCCGGAAAGAAGTAGGGGACGACGAGCATGCCAGCACCGAAGCGCCCACAGCGCGGCCGCCGCAAGCCGAAGAAGAACATCCCCGTCGGCCAGGCGCACATCAAGACAAGCTTCAACAACACGATCGTCTCCCTCACCGACCGCGAGGGGAACGTCATCGCTTGGGAGTCCGCCGGCGGCGCCGGTTTCAAGGGCTCCCGCAAGTCCACCCCTTTCGCAGCGCAGGTCACCGCCGACGCGGCCGCGCGCAAGGGCATCGAACAGGGACTGCAGAAGGTCGACGTATACGTGAAGGGCCCAGGCTCCGGCCGCGAGACGGCGATCCGCTCGCTCCAGGCCGCTGGGCTCGAAGTGATGAGCGTCCGTGACGTCACCCCGCAGGCCCACAACGGGTGCCGCCCCCGCAAGCGGCGCCGCGTCTAGAGGTTTTTGAATGGCTCGAGATACCAGCCCCCAGTGCAAGCAGTGCCGCCGCGAAGGGCAGAAGCTCTTCCTCAAGGGTGAGCGCTGCCTGACGGAGAAGTGCGGCGTCGAACGTCGCGCCTACCCGCCGGGAGACCACGGTCGTGGCCGCCAGAAGCAGAGCGAGTACCGCGTGCAGCTGCGTGAAAAGCAGAAGGCGCGTCGCTACTACGGAGTCCTCGAGGCGCAGTTCCGTCTCTATTACGACAAGGCGAGCCGCCAGCCCGGGATCACCGGCGAGAACCTGTTGACGTTGCTTGAGCGCCGCCTCGACAACGTGATCGTGCGTCTCGGCTTCGCCGCCTCACGACGCCAGGCTCGCCAGATGGTTCGCCACGGACATTGGACCGTCAACGGCCGCCGCGTGAACATCCCGAGCTACCAGGTCCGCGAGGGCGACATCGTCGCCATCAAGTCCGGCAGCCCGACGGAGCCGATCATCCGCGAGGCGACCGAGCTCACCGCTCAGGTGCCCGCGTGGCTTCAGGCCGATCATGACTCGCTCACCGCGAAGGTGCTGCGCAAGCCCGAGCGGCGAGAGATCACCACGCCGGTGCAGGAGCAGCTCATCGTCGAGCTGTATTCGAAGTAGACCAGCGCTTCGCGTCATGACCCGCGTCGGCGGGTGGTGACGCAACCGCCGGCGGCCCGCCCAGCCGCCGGGCCAGACACGACGAAGGACACAGCCCCGATGCTCGATTTCCAGATTCCCATCAATACGTACGACGAGGCGGACGACCGCCACGGAGAGTTCGTGATCGAGCCGCT
>WLNG01000157.1 GCA_009699915.1 Actinomycetota bacterium | reverse complement strand
TGACCGCGATCGGCTATGCCGTCTGCTCCTCTTCGCCGCCGTCGGCAGGCCCTTCAGACTCACCATCGCCGCCAGCTTCTGACTCGCCCTCAGCATCGGCCCCAGCCTCAGCATCGGCCCCAGCCTCAGCTTCGGCTTCGGCTTCGGCTTCGGCTTCAGCCTCAGCTTCGGCTTCGGCGGCGGCATGCGCTTCGGCCGCTGCTGCGGCGGCAACCGTATAGCCCTCCTCGCCGCGGGCGACAAGGTCGGCGACGTCCTCCTGGCTGAGATCGGGGTCGGAAAGCCGGCCGATCTCCTCATCGGAGAAATCGCTGATGAAGAGAATTGAGCTCCCGGAGAAGCGGGACAGCGCCTGGTGTGCGGGCAGACCGCAATACGCGGACCCGGAGAGGGAAGCGTTCGGGCAGCGCCGACCGCTCGACTGAATCGCAGCACAGCGACCCCCGATCTCCTCCTCGTCACCGAAGCTGACGTCGTCACCGTCGGTCGCGAACTCGGTCTCGGAACGGATGTCGATCCGCCAGCCGGTCAGGCGTGCCGCGAGGCGTGCATTCTGGCCCTCGCGGCCGATTGCGAGCGAGAGCTGATCGTCAGGAACGATGACGGTCGCCTGGCGCTGCTCATCGTCAACGAGGACCTCGCGCACGCGGGCGGGCGACAGCGCCTTGGCGACAAACCGGGCGGGCTCGTCGTTGTACGGGATGATGTCGATCTTCTCGCCGCGCAGCTCGGAGACGACCATGCGCACGCGCGACCCGCGTGGCCCGACGCAGGCTCCGACAGGATCGACGCCGTCCGCATACGAGACGACGGCGATCTTCGAGCGATATCCGGGCTCACGAGCGACGTTCGCGATCTCAACGAGGCCGTCGGCGATCTCGGGGACCTCGAGCTCGAAGAGCGCCTTGATGAGCTCCGGATCGCGGCGGCTGAGAATGATCGAGGGACCCTTCGTCGAGTTCGAGACCTCCTTGATCACGGCCTTGACGCGCTGGCCATGGTCGTAGCGCTCGCCGTCGACCTGCTCGGAGCGCGGGAGCAGTGCCTCAACACGCTCACGAAGCTGGACAAGCGTGTAACGGGAATCCGACTGCTGGACCACGCCCGTGACGAGCTCGCCAACCCGGTCCTGGTACTCGTCGAACATCATGTCGCGCTCCGCCTCGCGGATGCGCTGCAGGATCACCTGCTTGGCAGTCTGAGCGGCGATCCGCCCGAAGTCGTCCGGCGTGACGTCGCGCTCCACGATCTGATCGCGGTATTCCTCAAACTTGCGCGGATCGATCTCCGGCTCCTGCGGCTCGACGTACTCGCCGGTCTCAGGGTCGAGGTAGGTCTCCTCGTCGATTGTCTCGACGATCAGCTGCGCCTCGAGCCGCTCAGGCACCAGGAGCTCGATCACGCGGTACTCACCGCTCTCCGGATCAAGCTCAACGCGGGCGTAGCGCGCAGAGTCGAGCTGCTTCTTGTAGGCGGAGAGCAGGGCGTCCTCGAGGGCGGCGATCAACCGATCTTGGTCGATGCCCTTCTCCTCGGCTAGAGCCCGCATGGCCTCAACGATCTCGCGCGACATGGCTGTTTACTCCTCGACGAGGTTCGAACGATGGATGTCGTCGTACGCGATGGCGATCACGCCGGAGTCGGCGGCGATCGTGATCTCGCGCTCGGTGGCGCCGACGAGCTGGCCGGTAAAACTCTTGCGACCGTCGTGTGCAGCGCGGGTGCGAACGCGCGCCCGCCTGCCGAGATAGCGGTTGAAGTGGGTGGGCTTCGTCAGGGGTCGCTCGCGCCCCGGGGAAGAGACCTCGAGGGCGTAACGTTCGCGCACCGACGCGAGCGCGTGAGTTACGCGCTCGCAGATCCCGAGGTTCACACCGTCGGGATGATCGATCGTCAGGCGCAGCGTGTCTCCTCCGACGACCTCGACGAGCAGCACCTCGACACCGGGCTCGGCCGATGCCAGCGTTGTCTCGATTTCCTGCTGCAGTTTTGCGGTGTCCATGGAATGAAAAAAGCGGGCTAGCGCCCGCTTTCGGTCCGGCTGTCGGCGGCTGCCAACGACGAAAGCTCCTGACGCCAACCATAGCAGCGTCCCTCACCTTGCGGGGAGGCAGAGCCCCCGCCCGTCAGAGGCCGCGACGGCGTGCGCGGTCGCGATATCGGCGGTAGTCCGCCCGCTCCGGACACAGGCAGCACGCAAGCGCGAGCGGCCCACGCGCCTCGTCATCCAGACCCTGCAGCTGGAGGGCGCGTCCAAGGCAGAAGAGGGCGTAATCGTTCGTCGGATGAATCTCCGCGACGACACGGAACTCGGCCGCTGCCTCGCGGTAGCGCTGCGCACCGAAAAGCGCCCGCCCGAGCGCCTCACGGACCGAAGCCATTTCCGGTTCGAGGTCGCGTGCGCGGGCGAGTGGCACCGCGGCAGCGTGGTGATCGCCGCGCTCCAGCAGCGTGGTCCCGCTGCGGAATAGCTCGTAGGCCGATTCCTGGGCCACAACTTCAGGCTAGCGAGGGCTCAGGCGCGCGTCTTGCTGGCGGAACGCAGCTGATCGACGACGCGCAGGATGGCGCGGGCGACCTCGCCCTTCGTCGTGCGGGGGACGTGGAGCTCACCGACGCCGGAGATGATCGTGACCTCGTTCTCGATTGCATCGAAGCCAATCCCCTCGCCGCTGACATCGTTCACGACGATCGCGTCGAGCTGCTTGCGCGTGAGCTTCCCGCGCCCATAGTCGAGCGCTGCCGGACCGTGCTCGGCGGCGAATCCGACGATCGTCTGGCCCGTCGTGCGCTGGGCTGCGAGCGCGCCGAGTACGTCGGTCGTCGGCGTCATCTCGATGCTGAGCCGGTCCGTGTCGGACTTCTTCAGCTTCCCCTGAGCGGGTTCAACAACGGTGAAGTCGGCTACGGCGGCGGCCATCAGCAGCACATCGCAGCTCGGAAACTCGGTGCGACAGGCGGCCTCGAGCTCCGCGGCCGTCTCAACGTCCTGCCAGATCAGCGCCGGGCTGCGCGACAGTGCGACGTTCGCGGCGATCAGCGTCACTCGCGCTCCAAGAGCGGCCGCCTCCTCTGCCAAGGCGACACCCATTCGTCCGCTGGATCGATTGCCGACGAATCGGACAGCGTCGATCGGTTCGCGCGTGCCGCCGGCGGTGACGAGGACCCGCAGCCCGTCCCACGGTCGCGGGCCCGACGGCACGAGCGCTTCAACCGCGGCCAGGAGCTCGCCCGGTTCGGCCAGCCGGCCGTTGCCCCACTCCCCGCGGCTGCCGAGCGCGCCGACGCCGGGGCCGACGATCGTCGCTGAGCGAGCCCGTAGCGTTGCGATGTTCGCCTGCGTGGCCGGGTGCTCCCACATGTGGTGGTTCATCGCAGGGGCGATGATCAATGGACACGTAGAGGCGAGCGCGGCGCTCGTCAGGAGATTGTCGGCGAGTCCGCATGCAAGTTTGGCGAGCGTGTTCGCGGTCGCGGGAGCGACGACGAAGACGTCGGCGTTGGCCACCAGCTCGAGGTGGCTGATCGGTTCATGCGCCTGCGGATCTTGATCGGGGAAGGCGCCGCGCGCCGGATCGCGGTCCCACTCGGTGACAAGCACGGGGGCACCGGTGATCGCCTCGAACGAGGCCGCGCCGACGAATCGGTGCGCGTCTGGGGTCTGCACCACGCGGACCGCATGGCCCGCGCGCGTCGCAAGCCGGGCGAACTCGAGCGCCTTGTAGCCGGCGATGCCGGCGCTGACACCAAGCAGAATCCGTGCCATCGCGTGATGCTCCAGAGAAGAAGTGCTGCGCCTACCGCGAGTGGTAGGTGATCTTGCCGCCTGCGATCTCCTCGAGGGCGATCGTCAGGTAGTTCTTGGATCCGCTGTCCACCATCGGCGGCGGGAACTCGTCGAACGTGCCCTCGCCGAGGTTGTGGAAGTAGCTGTTGATCTGCCGGGCACGCTTGGCAGCGACGAGGACGGCGGCGTAATTCGAATCAACCTGCTCAAGCAGGACGTCGATGCGGGGCTGGATCATGCTCTCAGTCTACCGGGACTGCGAGACCCCGCCGCACGACATCCGCCAGCGCGCGCACAGCGTCCTCCAAGCGGTCGTTCACGACGACGACGGCGAACTCCCCGGCGGCGTCGAGCTCCAGTTCCGCGACCGCGAGCCGACGCTCGATGACATCCGGTGCGTCGGTGCCGCGACCGACGAGGCGCTCGCG
>WLNG01000156.1 GCA_009699915.1 Actinomycetota bacterium | reverse complement strand
TCGCCCACCGGAAAGTGGGTGACTGTCGGACGCGCCGTCACCGACGACGCCGGTGACTACGTGCTGAGCATCCCGTGGCGGCGCTCCGGGCTGGTACGGGCGGTGAGTGGCGATGTGCAGTCGCTACCGGTCTCCGTGGCGGTGGCTCCGGCGCTGACCGTCGGGGCGGACGCCTCGCAGCTCGCCGCGGGGGATCGGATCATCCTGAGCGGTTCGCTGCGGCCGAAAGGGACGGTGCGGATCGTCGTCCAGCGCCGTGTCGGCGGACGCTGGCGGGTTGAGCGGCGCCTCTCGCGCCGCGCGGGGGCACGTTTCGCCGTCACCCTGCGTCTGCAGCGGGCGGGCCGTTATCGACTGCTCGTCGCCGGGATCGTCGCCGACCAGCGGACGAACGCCGAGCCGATCGTGGTTCGTGTGACGGCAGTCCCCGGGGGGGTCGCTGCCGGAGTCGGTTTCTGATAACGGTTCTCATTCTCTGCTAGCCTGCGCGTTCGCATGCCGGGCGCGCTCGACCTCCCCTTCTTCCGCGACGGCGTCGCGGAGGTCCTGCTGCTCTCCGTCGCCGCCGGCGTGCTGGGAACGTGGGTCGTCCTGCGGGGCCTCGCCTTCCTCTCGCACGCCGTCGGTACGGCGACCTTCCCTGGCTTGGTCCTCGCCGACGGACTCGGCTTTTCTGCCGTGCTCGGCGCGCTCGGTGCGGCGGTGCTCGTGGCAGGCCTCATGGGCGCGCTCGCCGGCCGTCGCCGGACCGGTCCGGACAGCATCATCGCGCTCGTCCTCGCCGCGGCGCTCGCGGCGGGCATCGTCCTGGCCAGCGACGTCTTCGACTCCGGCGCGAGCATCGATCGTCTGCTCTTTGGCAGCCTGCTGCTCATCGATGCCGCCGATCTGCGGTTTGCGGCGTTCGCCGCGCTCGCCGCGCTCGCGGGGAGCCTGCTCCTCGGGCCGCGCTGGCTCGCCGATGGATTTGCCGGGCGCGGGCTGGGGCCGGCCGCTCGCGACGTCGTCCTCGTCCTGCTGATCGCCTTCGTCACGGTCGCCTCGCTTGCGGCCGTCGGAGCGCTGCTGGCGACGGTGCTGCTCGTTGTTCCGGCGGCGACGACGCGCCTGCTCACCGCACGGATGCGGACCTGGCAGCTGTCGACCATCGTGCTGGCCGCACTCGAAGGGGTCGGTGGGATGTGGCTCGCCTTCGAGGCCGATGTGCCGCCGGGCGCGGCGATCGCGGTGATCGCGGTGGGGGTGTTCATCCTTGCGGCGCTCCTGCGGGCTGCCGTCGCGCGCCGTCCGCGGGGTCTCGCCACGGCTGCGCTCGCGGTGCTCGGAGCCCTGCTCTTGGCCGGCTGTGGCGCGACGGCACAGAGCGATGGACGACCCCTCGTCGTCGCGACGACCACGCAGCTTGCGGACATCGCCGCCGCGATCGGCGAGCCGGATGTGGCGGTCCACAGCATCCTGCGCCGCAACAGCGATGCGCACGAATATGAACCGCGGCCCTCCGACGTGCGGGCGGTTGCGGGAGCCGAGGCTGTCCTCATCAGCGGGCTCGGATTCGATGCGTGGGCCGGCGAAATCGTGAAGGCGTCGGGGACGAACGCGCCGGTCATCAACGCCGGCGCGGCCGCGACGGCAGGCGCCGGTGCGGACATGCAGGACCCGCACTGGTGGCTCGACCCCGCTGCCGGGCTGCGCGCCACCGAGGCCGTCGAAGCAGCGCTGATCCGCGCGGCGCCCGGCGCGCGCGCGGCGATCAGCGCACGGGCGAGCGCCTACCGGGCGCGCCTGAGCCGGCTGGACGCTGCGATTCGCGAGTGCATCGCACGCGTTCCCGCACGCGAGCGGCGCATCGTCACCGATCACGATGCGCTCGGGCGCTTCACGCGCCGCTACGGGATCGATGTGGTCGGGGTCGTGATGCCCGCAGCGGTGAGCCGAGCCCAGGCCTCGGCGGGGGATCTCGCCACTCTTGAGCGTGAGATCCGGCGTGCCGGCGTACGGGTCGTCTTCCCCGAGGCCGGGCTGAGTTCCAGCGTTGCGCAGCGGATCGCCGTCGACAGCGACGCCGCCGTCGGCGATGCGCTCCACGCGGACGCGCTCGGGCCGGAGGGGTCGCGCTCGGGCACCTACCTCGGGATGCTTGCGGCCAACGCCGACGCGCTCGCACGCGGCATGAGCGCCGGCGGGGTCAGCTGTGAGGTGGACGCGTGACCGGCGCCCGGCTGCTGGTGGTTGACGACGTCGCCGCCGCGTACCCCGGCGCGGCGGTCCCGGCGATCGCGAGCCTGACGTTCGAGGTGCGTGCTGGCGAGCGCATCGCGGTGCTCGGCCCCAACGGCGGCGGCAAGAGCACGCTTTTCCGGCTGATCACCGGGGAGTTGGCGCTGGGTGGAGGGCGCCTCGATCTGACCGCAGTGCGCTGCGCGTTCGTGCCGCAGACGGAGCGCTCGCGGCTCGACTTCCCCGTGACGGCCCTCGACGTCGCATTGATGGGCGCGGTCTCCCGGATGCCGTGGTGGCGCCGCCCCGGGCGGGCAGACAGGGAGCTCGCCCGCGAGGCGCTGCGGCGCGTCGGTCTGGCGGCCGTCGAAGACGCCGTCTTCGGCTCGCTGTCCGGCGGTCAGCGCCAGCGTGTCCTCGTCGCCAGGGCGCTCGTTCAAGATGCGCCGCTGCTGCTGCTCGATGAGCCGTTCTCGGCACTCGATGTGACCGGCGCTGAACGCCTCGAGCTCCTCTTGCGCGAGCTCGCCGCGGAAGGCCGCGGGATCCTGATGGCGACGCACGACCTCGATCAGGCCCGCGCAGCCGATCGCGTGCTCTGCCTCAACCGCGTGCAGATCGCCTTCGGAGAGCCCGCTGCGGCGCTGACGCGCGAGGTGATCGAGCGCACCTACGGCGGCGCGATCGTCGACCTCGCCGCGGGCGCCGCAGCCCTGCTGCCCACCCATCACCACGGGGAGCGCCGGTGATCGGCTGGATCACCGATCCCTTCGGCGAGCCGATCGTCCTGCGCGGCGCCGTCGAACTCGTGCTGCTCGGCGTGCTCAGCGGCGGGCTCGGTTGCTGGATCGTGCTCTCCGGGGTCTCGAGCACCGCCGAATCTCTCTCCCACGGCATGCTGCCGGGGCTCGTCGGGGCAGCGCTGCTCGGCATCCCACTGCTGCTGGGCGGGGCTGTCGGACTCGTTGTAGCGGCCGTGGCGATCGCGCTCGTCCAGCGGTCGCCGCTGACCCCTGATGTCGCGACCTCGGTCGTGATCACCGGCCTGCTCGGAGCTGGAGTCCTACTCGGCCTCTCCCCGTCGGCCCCGGCGGGACTCGGCTCGTTGCTCTTCGGGGACCTGCTCGGCGTGAGCGATCTCGATCTTGCGCTTGCCGCCGCTCTCGGAGTGGTTGTCACCCTTCTGCTCTTCCTGCTCCACCCAACGCTGCTGCTCACCGGATTTGACCGCCTGAACGCCACCGCGCTCGGCCGTTCGCCGGCACGGCTCGACCTGGTCCTCGCCGTGCTGCTGGCGCTGGCGACGCTCGTTGCAGTGCAGGCGCTTGGCACGCTGCTCGTGGTCGCGATGCTGGTCGGTCCGGCGGCGACTGCGCGCCTTGTCAGCCGCCGGGTCGCACCGATGATGCTGCTCGCCGTCGCGATCGCGGTCGTAGCGTCGGTCGCCGGCCTGGCGGCCTCCTACCACGCCAACCTCGCCGCGGGGGCCTGCGTCGTCCTCGCGCTGGCCGCCGCGTTTTGCATGACGCTGGCCGGTCGCGGGATTGCGCACGTGGTCCTCGCCAGGAGTGCGGCATGAGCGCCGAGCGCGCAGCCGAGTGGGCCCGGCATGCCCGCGAGGAGCTCACGCGGCGCGGGCACCGCTCCGGAGGCGCGCGCGACGCCGTCATCGCTGGTCTCGCGGCCCACGACGGGTGTTGCACGGCGGCCGAGCTGGCGCTGCAGCTACGCGGCGATGGCCGGCGCGCCGGGACCGCGAGCGTCTACCGCGCGCTCGGCGTCCTTCAGGAGGCTGGCCTTGTCCGCGTCCTCGAGCTCGGCGAGGGTGAGCGACGTTACGAGCTCGTACACGCTGACGGTGAGCACCATCACCACGTTGTCTGCGATGGCTGCGGCAGCACTCTCGCCTTCCACGACGACGAGCTCGAGCGCGCGATCGCCATGGCCGCGGGACGCTGTGCTTGGGCGATCGGGGCGCATGACGTCGTGCTGCACGGGACCT
>WLNG01000155.1 GCA_009699915.1 Actinomycetota bacterium | reverse complement strand
GTGACCATGTACGGCGAGATGTAGCCCTTGTCGAACTGCATGCCCTCGGTGAACTCGAGGTCCATGCCGAACGTCTGGCCCTCCTCGACGTTCACGACGCCGTCCTTGCCGACCTTCTCGATCGCGTCGGCGATGACGTCGCCGATCTCCTCGTCGCCGGCGGAGATCGTCGCCACGCGGGCGATCTGGTCCTTGCCGGTGACGTCCTTGGCCTGCTTCTCGATCCCGTCGACGATCTGGTTGACGGCGATCTCGATGCCGCGCTTCAGAGCGAGCGGGTTGGCGCCGGCGGTCACGTTCTTGAGGCCCTGGCGAACGATCGCCTGGGCGAGGACCGTGGCGGTCGTCGTGCCGTCGCCGGCGACGTCGTTGGTCGCGGTGGCGACCTCGCGCACGAGCTGCGCGCCCTGGTTCTCGAACGGATCCTGGACCTCGATCTCACGCGCGATGGTGACACCGTCGTTCGTGATGGTCGGGGCGCCGAACTTCTTGTCGATGACGACGTAGCGGCCGCGCGGGCCGAGTGTCACCTTGACGGCGTTGGCGACGGCGTCGACGCCGGACTCGAGGGCCTTGCGGGCCTCCGAGCCAAACTTCAGTTCCTTATGTGCCATGTGCGTTCTCTATCTCCTGAAGTCGTAGGGCTAGGACTGAATGACGGCGAGGACGTCGGACTCGCGCAGGACGAGCAGGTCTTCACCGTCGACCTTGATCTCGGTTCCGCCGTACTTGCTGTAGAGGACGACGTCGCCCATTGCGACGTCGAGCGGGATGCGCTTCTCGCCATCTTCGTCCCAGCGTCCGTCGCCGGCGGCGATGACTTCGCCCTTCTGAGGCTTCTCTTTCGCGGTGTCAGGGAGGACCAGGCCGCTGGCGGTGGTCTCCTCCTCATCGATCGCCCGCACGATCAGGCGATCGCCAAGGGGCTTGAGCTTCATGCTGTCGAACCTCCGGATGGGGTCTATTTTCGGTTTGATGGACTGCGATGTCGGATAATTGGCACTCTCGTAGGTCGAGTGCCAAACCGACGCGAGCGTGATGATAGCGCCGGCGCCGTGAACGGGCGGGCGGAATGGCACTCTCGCTCGGAAACTGCCAGCGGTCGCCCATGGGCGCCAGCGCTGCTGGTCAGTTCTGCGAGCCGCCGATGCCCATGCGGGCGTCGGTCAGGCTCTGCGGGTTCTCGATGATCTGCGAGAACCGCACGACCGTGACTACGTCGTCCAGGTTCACCGGACGGCCGTAGATCTGCTCAAGGAAGTGGATGAGCTCCTCGTGGCGGCGAAATTCGGGGTTGTCGTGCTCGATGTCCCGGGGCGAGAGCTCACGCACCGGCTTCACCTCGACGGCGTCCACCACCGCTTCGAAGATCTTCTCGCGCGGCGAGTACTGGTAGCCGATCGTCACCAGCACCGCCTGATTCTTGCGGTACTTGTGCGACTTGTCGCCGAGACGGATCGTGGCGGTCTTGCGCCCGCGCCGCAGCTGGTCAGCGAAGATCGTGGAGTAGAAGTTGAGCACCTGCATACGACCCCGCCTACCCTAGCGTGCGTCCCCGTCGAGTTTTGCTGCGGCGAGACGGACCATCTTCCGGTCGCCGGGGTAGGTGAGCTCCTTGGCCGCCTGGTCGATCGGCATCCAGCGCGCCTCGTCGATCTCGTGGTCACGGTGGACCTCCGGGTCGCCCGCGAGGTGGCGCAGCAGGAAAAACGCGACGCTCTTGCGGATCCTGCGGCCGTCGCGCTGGTACCAGTAGCCGATCGTCTCGAGCGGTTCAACGATCTCCGCCTCGACGCCGGTCTCCTCGCGCACCTCGCGCAGGGCGGCCTGCTCCGGCGTCTCATCCCCGTCGGGATGCCCCTTCGGCAAGGCCAGCACGCGCCTGCCGCCGGCGGCGCGCCGCGAGGGGACGATGACCACGCACTGCGCCCCGTCGCCGGCGACTCGCACGACGACTCCGCCCGCGGAGAACTCGAGCTCGGTCTTCGACCCGCGCCTGCTCGCCATCGTCAGAAGACGTAGCCCCGGAGGGCTGCCGGGTCGTGAATCACGAGCCGGCCGCGCCCCTGGCTGAGCACGCCTGCGCGCTTCAGCGTCTCCAGGAACCGGCTCGCTGACTCGCGCGAAGAGCCCGCCAGCTGTGCGATGTCAGCCTGCGTGATCTGGATCGTCACGTCGGTCGGTGCCGCCCCCGCGGCTACCGCCTCGCGCACAAGGTCGCCGAGCACGACGGCGACACGGCTCTGAACCGTCTGGAAGGACTGCCGAGCGAGCCGCTCGTTGGCCACTCGCAGGCGGCGGCCGAGCGAGACGACGAGCTTCATCGCGATGTCTGGATGCCGTCGCATCAGCCGCCGCATGTCGGCGCCGAGAACGGTGATCGCCTCGGTGTCCTGAAGGGTCTCGACGGTCGCGGAGCGCTTCTCGGAGTCGAACATCGCGAGCTCGCCGAAGATGTCCCCCGGTCCGAAGTGCGCCAGTGTGATGATCCGCCCGTCCGGGTTCTCACGGATGGCGCGCACCTGCCCGCTGCGCACGATGTAACACGAATCGCTGTCGTCGCCCTTGCGGAAGATCACCGCGCTGCGCGCGAAGCGCCGCGCGATGGTGACCTCGGCGACGCGTAACAGGTCCTCGTCGGCGAGCGCCTCGAAGACCGGGACGCGGCGAAGAAGCTCTGCGCTTTCTGCGGTTGTCGTCATGGCTCCTGGGACGCAGCCTAGATCACGGTGTGGGCGACGAGAAGAGGCGCGGGTCGTTCGTGATGATCCCCGTCACGCCGAGCCGCTCGAGCTCAGCGATGCGTGCGGCATCATCGACGGTCCATACGAAGAGGTCTCCGCCCGCCCCGGCGACCGCGCGCTGCAACTTCGCCCCGACGAATGCCCAGTGACACATCAAGGCGTCGATCTCACCGGCCTCAAGCTGCCGGGCGATGACGCCGGGGAGCCGCCGGCGCCACCAGGCGATCAGTGCGTATGCAGGCCAGCGCTTGAGTGGGTGGCGCAGCGGATCGGAGTGAACGCGCGGGAAGGACCGTCCGAGCCGCACGTCCGGGGCGAGCGCTCGGATGCGCTGCAGCGAGACCGGTTCCATCGTCGAGATCAGCGCCCGCCGTGCGAGGTCGTGGGCGTGCAGCAGGTCGAGGACTCGCTCTTCATAGCCGGGCAGCTTGAGGTCGACGTTCAGTTCGATCCGCGCGTAGGCGGGGGAACGCAGGTGGACGAGCGCCTCTTCGAGGAGCAGTGGGGTGCGACCGGACGCGTCGGTGTAGTCGTGTGCGAGCAGCAGCGCCCCGGATCCGTCCAGGCGCTCCGGCAGCACGTCGAACTCGATCATGTCGACGCCGTGAGCGAGCGCCGCAGCGAATGCCTCCAGCGTGTTGCCGGGGGCCAGGTGCGCCGCGCCCTTGTGGCCGACTCGCTTGGGTCGCCCCGCCGTTGTGTCGCTGATCGTCTCCATCGGCGCTCCGTGGCTCAGGGTACGGTCTGCCGGTGCGCGCAGACCTCGCCCGGATCGTCGGAGAGCGCCACGTGTTCCCCGGCGACGACTCGCGCTTCACGGCCGACTGGACCGAGTTCAGCGGAATCCATGGCAGCGCGGACGCGGTCGTGCTCCCGGGGAGCGCCGAGGAGGTCGCGGCCGTCGTCGCATGGTGTGCCGCGCGCGGCGTGCCGGTGATCCCGCGGGGCGGAGGGACCGGGTGGGCCGGCGGTGCCGTCCCGCTCGGCCGGGGCGTCGTCGTTGCGCTCGAGCGCCTGACGGCGGTGCGCCACCTCGATCCGCTCCAGTGGCGGATGGAGGTCGAGGCCGGCGTCACGACGGCCACGGTTCGGCGACTGGCACGCGAGAACGGCCTCTGCTTCCCGCCCGACCCGGGCGCCGCCGAGCAGTCGCAGATCGGCGGGAACGTCGCCACCAACGCCGGTGGTCCGCACTGCTTCAAGTACGGCGTGACCGGCAGCTGGGTGACCGGCATCGAGGCGGTGCTCGCCTCCGGGGAGCTCGTGCGCGTCGGCGGACCGGTGCGCAAGGACGTCGCCGGATACGACCTTGTCGCGCTGCTGACCGGCTCCGAGGGGACGCTCGGCATCATCACGTCGGTCTGGCTGCGGCTGATCCCCGCGCCCGCCGGCTCCTGGCCGGTGACGGCCTGTTACCCCGATGCCGCCACCGGAGGCGAGGCGGTGATGCGCTGCATGGCGGCCGGTCCGATCCCGGCCGCGATCGAATACCTCGACGGCGC
>WLNG01000154.1 GCA_009699915.1 Actinomycetota bacterium | reverse complement strand
ATGTTCTCGACCTCGCGCGCACGGTCGAGCATGATCCGCGATGCGCGGAACTCGTCGCGCCGGTGGACGATCGTCACCTTCGAGGCGAACTTCGCCAGGAAGATCGCCTCCTCCATCGTCGAATCGCCACCGCCGACGATCATCGTCTCCCGGCCGACGAAGAAGGCTGCGTCGCAGGTCGCGCAGTAGCTCACGCCGCGGCCGCTCAGTGTCTCCTCGCCCGGCACCCCGACCTTCCGGTGCTCTGCACCCATCGCGAGTACAACGGTGCGCGCCTCGAACGCGTCCGTGCCGACGCGGACGCGGTGCACGCCGCCAGGTCGGTCGGTGAGCTCGAGCTCCGTCGCCAGATCGGTGATGAAACGGGCGCCGAAGCGCTCGGCCTGATCGCGCATCTGCTGCATCAGCTCGGGGCCCATCACGCCGCTCGGAAATCCCGGGAAGTTCTCAACGTCGGTCGTCTCCTGGAGCAGACCGCCCCACATGAAGCCCTCGATGACGAGCGGTCGCAGGTTGGCGCGGGCCGTGTAAAGCGCGGCCGTGTAGCCGGCTGGGCCGCTGCCGACAATGACGACGTTCTCGATCTCGCTCATGGTGTCTGGGTCCTCTGGGAGGTGGGGACGGTCGGGTCAGGTTGTATCGCAGTGGACCCTCCGGCCAGCGCAGCCGCGTCGGCGGCGGCGAGCTCAGCGGTGTCCGGTGCGCCCTCGTCACGCCAGCGGTCGACCGTCTTGCGCAGCTGCAGGTAGGCCACGACGCCCGGAACAGTTGGCAGCCAGAAGGCAAACGCCCGGTAGGTCAGAACGCTGACGACCGCGAGGCTGCTGTCGACGCCGAAGGCCAGCAGCGCGCCGATCATCCCGCCGTCGACACCACCGATTCCCCCCGGGAGCGGCAGCAGGTTGGCGAGCATCCCGATGAAGTACGCCATCACGATGACGGCCAGCGGCGGCGGGGAACCGAAGGCGTGGAACGCGGCCCAGAGCGTGAGGACGTCGAAGAGCCACCAGAGTCCAGCGCCGGTGATCCCCCACTCGCGCTCACGCACCAGCCGCAGCGCCTCGCGCACACCGTCACCGATCGCCGCGGGGACCTTCGAGAGCTGGACGAGCATGCTCGCCGTCCGCCCCGACCCGTGAGCCCATCCGGCAAGACGGCGGTCGATCTGGCCCGGGATGAGGGCGCAGCTCGCGCCGAGCGCCAGCACCACGAGACCGAAAAGCGCGGGCCCCAGCGTCAGTGCGATGTCATCGCCGCCATGGAAGACCCCGGTGTACATACCGACGCCGCCGACGACCAGCGCGAGCATGTAGCAGCTGTAGAGGAGGACGTACTGGGCCACCATCCGCGACGCGACGGTGCGCGTGCGCATGCCCGAGCGGCGCAGCGCCCAAGCCGTCAGTGCCGCGCCGCCGGCCCCGGCCGCCGCGAAGATCCGCGTCGCCGCGAGGCCCGCCATCGTGATCTGGTAGCTCTCCCGCCAGCCGATCCGCTCGCTGCCGTGGACGAAGACGGCGCGGAAGAGCCAGATGTAGCCGCCGAACGAGGCGAACTCGAAGATCACGCAGACGAGCAGCCACCACGGATCGCCCTCGCGGATCCGCTTGAGCGTCTCGTCGATACCGGCAAGGCGCGGCAGGCCGAGGTAGAGGAAGGCGACGACGAGCACGACGAAGACGCCGAGCACCACCGCGCGCTGCCGGGTCAGGCGCACGCGCGGCATCCCCCCGGAATCGGCCGTCTCGGCGAGCGCGCCGACAGGCTCCGGTGCCTGTCCGGGCGCCTCAGTCATGCCGGATGGGCCCGGCGTTCGATCGCCCGGATCGCTCCCGAGAGGCGGCGCAGCAGCGGGGTCGCGGCGGGCGCCGCGGCGCGTACGCCCTCCGCGAGCGCCAGCCCGGCGATCAGGTCGGTGACGTAGTGCTCGCCGAGGTAGACGAGCGCTACGCCGAGGGTGCCGGCATAGGCCCAGCCGGCGATGCCCTGGGCGCGGCCTGCATCCGAAAGGACGTGGGCAGCGGTGATGGACGTTGCGAAGTGCAGCGAGGGCATGGCGGCCAGCGGATTTCCCGCAAGGCCATCGTAAAGCGCGTCCCAGCGGTCCTTCCAGAACTCGCGCCCGTAGTCGAGCATCATGCGCTGGAGCGGGATCTCGGCATCCTCCTCGGCGGGCGAGAGCCGTCCCGCCTGCGCGGCGTACCACGGGGGCGCCGTCGGGATGAGCCAGTAACAGAGCACGCCCAGATCGAAGGTCGCGTAGACCATCGTCGCCCCGCGCGGGAACTGGTCGCGGCGACGCAGCAGCAGGTAGAGCACCGCTCCGTGCGGCACCGCGAACCACACCCAATGCGTCCAGGCGAGGAGCTTCTCCGGCGCACGGAAGCGGCCCTCTGGATGGCGCAGCAGCCGCTGAAGGCGTACGCCCGGGATCTCCCCCATGCCGATCGCGCGGTCGATGCGCACGGGGTAATCGACGTGGACGCGTGCCTCGAGCGCCTCGGGATCATCGTTCGGCATCTCGTACATCGCGACGTACGCCCACATCTGCATGAGGCAGACGGCAGCGTCACGGGCCCGGCTGCGCGGGACGGCCACGCACATCGCGACCGGCGCCGACCATGCGGCGGCGGCGACGACGGGCTTGGGCAGACGCAGGCGCCGACGCACTGCCGGGGCGGCGATCCCAGCGGCGACGAGCGCCCATGCCGTGCCGCGGAGTGCGCGGGAGCGGGCCACGAGGTCCGCGAGTATATGGCGCGACGGGTACCCAAAGGCGAGGCGACAGCACGCGACCGGCACGCTTACCATGCAGCTGATGAGCAACTACGAGCTGCAGCACGGCTACGACACCGTGAACCTCTGGCGGTCCGAAGGCGTCGGGAAGATCGAACTTGCCCGCCCCGATTCGCTGAACTCCTGGGGCGCATCCCTGAGCGCCGACCTTTGGAGCGCGTTCGAGACGGTCCGCGACGACGAAGGCATCCGCGCAGTGGTCGTCACCGGCGCCGGCCGCGCATTCTGCTCCGGCGCGGACCTAAAGGAGGAGAACGATCCCTTCGCCGATGAGCACGGACGACCCGACCTCGAGCGCAAGCTTCATGCCAGCTACCACCCGGTGCTCACCGGACTGCGCCGGCTGCCGAAGCCCGTCCTCGCCGCGGTGAACGGCCCGGCCGTCGGTGTCGGCGTCTCACTCGCTCTCTCCGCCGACCTCGTCTACGCACGTCAGTCGGCCTACTTCCTTCTGGCCTTCGTCAACATCGGCCTCGTCCCCGATGGAGGAGCGTCGGCGTTGCTCTGCGCCCGGGTCGGCTTCACGCGCGCCTGCGAGCTCGCGATGCTCGGCGAGCGGCTGCCCGCCGAGCGGGCGCTCGATTGGGGCATGATCAACGGCGTCTTCAGCGACGACGAGTTCGAGCCCGCGATCGATGCGCTCGCGCACCGGCTCGCAGCTGGCCCGACTCGGTCGTACGCCGGCAGCAAGGCGCAGCTCAATGCCTGGGCTTTCAAGGAGCACGACAACCAGCTGGCGCTGGAGGCCGCGCTGCAGAAGGAGATGTCGGAAAGCGCCGACTTCATGGAGGGTGTCCTCGCCTTCATCGAGAAGCGCTCGGCGAACTTCTCTGGCCGCTGATGACCGGGCATCATCCGCCGCCGTGGCGCGATAGCATCCCTCGCGCCTTGCGAGCTCCAGTGCGTTCTTCCATCGGCCGCGCCTTCACGGCTGCCGGCTTCTTCGGCCTCGTCGCGCTTGCCGCGGCCCCGTCCGCGTTCGCGGGGATCGTCGCCCCCGACGCTGGCAGCGGATCCCCGAACGCCACTGGGATCCGGTCGCTCTACATCATCATCTTCGTCCTGGTCTGCGTGGCCTTCTTCGGCGTCGGCGGGCTCTTGCTCTACACGCTCAGGCGTTTCAGCGCGAAGCGCCACCCCGTGGCCGAGCAGATCGACGGCAACAACCGCCTGGAGATCGGCTGGGCCATCGGTGCGGCGGCCCTGATGGTCGTCATCGCGGTCGTGACGCTTACGCAGCTCAACCGGATCGACAATCCACCCAACAGCGGCGCCCTGATTGCGCACGCCCGCGAGCAGCATGAGATCGACAATCCACCCAACAGCGGCGCCGATGGGGTCCCGGTGACGCGCCAGGGCTCGTTTATGCCGCCGAACGGCAAGTCGCTCCAGATCCAGGTCAATGGACAGCAGTACCTCTGGCGCTACGTCTATTCCGACGGCGACAAGGACCTGCTCAACAACGTCTATGCGT
>WLNG01000153.1 GCA_009699915.1 Actinomycetota bacterium | reverse complement strand
TCAGCTGGTCGTAGCGCAGGCGCGGGAGCGTCGCGCGCACCCAGATGAAGAGGACGACGAAGATCCCCATCTTCCCGATCACGATGAACGGCTCGACCCAGCCGGGGGGATGGATGCCGAAGGGCAGCATCCAGCCGCCGAGGAAGAGCGTGACTGCAAGGCCCGAGACGACGAGGACGTTGAGGTACTCGGCGAAGTAGTAGAGCGCGAAGCGCCCGCCGCCGTACTCCGTCATGTAGCCCCCGACGAGCTCGCCGTCGGCCTCAACGAGGTCGAACGGCGGGCGGTTCGTCTCGGCGAAGCTCGCGATCATGAAGATCACGAAGCCGACGAACTGCGGGATGAAATACCACATCCCGCCCTGCCCCTCGACGATCTCAGTGAGCGACATCGACTGCGCCGTGATGACGACGCCGACGAGCGCCATGCCCTGCGCGACCTCGTAGGAGATCAGCTGTGCGGCGGCGCGCATCGCACCGAGGAACGAGTACTTGGACCCCGACGACCAGCCCCCGAGCATGATCCCGTAGAACGCGACGGCGCCGAAGGCGAAGACGTAGAGCGGGCCGATGCTGACGTCGATCCCATAGAAGCCGACCGGCGTCCCGAAGATGTCATGCACGTTGCCGAACGGGATGATCGCCAGCGCGGCGACCGCCGCGACGATCGAGAGGATCGGCGCAAGCGTGAAGAGCCAGCCGATCGCCGTGCGGGGCCGGAAGGTTTCCTTCGTGAGCAGCTTCACGATGTCCGCGATCGGGGTCATCGCGCCGAACGGGCCGACGCGGTTGGGGCCGTAGCGGTTCTGGAAGCGGCCGAGGATCTTGCGCTCGGCCATCAGGACGAGCGGGACGAGCTGGAGGCCAACCGCGAAGATCACAAGCGACTTGAGGATCGCCATCCACCACGGCTCGGCATAGCCGACGATCGCGGGGGTGAACACGTGGGAGAGCGACATGCTCACGACGGGCGAACCTCGACGAGCGGGCCCTCAAGCGCCGATGCTCCGTGGTGTGGGATCGCCCGCTCCAGGAAGACGCTGCCTTCGGGTGCGGCGGCGCGGATGTGGACGACGCCGGTGACCGAGCCGTCCGGCGAACCGACGGTCACCATCGCTCCGTGGCCCAAGCCGAGGCGATCGGCATCTGCCGGCGCGAGCTCGACGCGCTGGCGCGGGTGCAGGAACTTCAGCGCCGGTGATGCCTCTACCTCGGGCGACGCCCAGATCGACCGGAAGGTGCCCAGGCGCAGGCGCCCGTTGGGCGATGCGGCGGCCGGCGGAGCGGGCAGGTCGAAGGGTCCTGCTGCTGCGACGGGGGCGGCAGCGGACTGCGGGCGCTCGGTCCAGCGCACGCCCTCCGCGCCGATCTCGTCGAGGCTGAGCCCCGCGTAGAACGGGACGGCCTCGAACACCCGCGCCGTGACCATCGAGCAGGTAAGCAGGCGCAGGTCGTCACCGAGAGCACGGCGCAGCTCGGCAAGCACCTGCCACTCCGGGCGGGTCTCACCCTGCCGGCCGATTGCGGGCCGCAGCCGCTGGAGACGGCCGTCGGGGTGCACGACTGTGCCCTCCTTCTCGGCGTGCGACTCGGCCGGGAAGATCACCGTCGCGTGCTCGGCCAGCCCCGGGGTGAGGAAGGAGGCGTGGGCGATCACGGTCGAGGCCTTCTCGAGCGCGCGGTTCCAGGTCGCCGCACCTGGAAGGTCGATCAGCGGGTCGGTGCGCAGGAGGTAGACCGCAGTCAGCTCCCCTGCAGCAAGCGCCTCGGCGACACCCTGAGCGTCGCGACCTGCGACGACCGGATCGGCAAGGCCGGGGGCGCCGTTCGGGAGCACGCCGACCTCGCGCAGGCCGCGGCCGTTGGCGCCTTCCGGCACGGCGAGCAGCCCGGCGCCCTCGCGGCCGGCGAGCCCGAGCCGCGCGGCGACGTTCAGCAGCGCCTCGGCGGCGTGGGCACCGTCGTCGCCGGTGGTGGAGCGCTCGCCCCAGAGCACGACGATCTCCTCCCCGGCGCCGCGCAGACCCTCGGCGAGCGTCCGGATCGCATCCGGGTCGGCGCTCGCTGCCGCTGCCGGCCCGGCGACGTCGCCGCCGGTGAGCGCCGCGTCGAGCGCGGTCAGGAACGCCGCCTCGGCCCCGGGCGCGTAGCGGATCGACTGCGCGGCGCGTTCGTCGAGCGCCGACGGGCGACTCGTGGCGATGAAGAGCTTCAGGCCGTGGCGACGCACCCCCTTGCGCAGGCGCAGGTCGAGGATCGGCGCATCGTCCACCGGCTCGGTACCGAGGACCAGGACGGCGTGGGCGTACTCAAGGTCGGGGACCGACACCTGCAGGGTGGGCGCCCCGAGCGCGCGGTGGAGGTCCAGCGGGAGCGTTCCGCCGGTGCGCGAGTCGATGTCCGCGCAGCCGAGGGTGTCGCGCAGCAGGCCCTGGAGCAGCCAGCCCTCTTCGTTGGTCGCCGCGCCGCCGGCGAGCGCCCCCGTGCGCCCGCGCGCACGCCCGAGCGCAGCCGCGGCGGTCTCGAGGGCGAGCTCCCAGGTGACCGGCCGCAGTTCGCCGCCGTCGCGCAGCAGCGGCTGCGTGATGCGCTCGTCGACATGGATCGCCTGGTAGGCGAAGCGGCCCTTGTCACAGAGCCAGCCGTCATCGACGCCCGCATGATCGCGTTGGAGGACGCGCAGGACGCGATCGTCACGCACGGTGAAGCTGACGTTGCACTGGGCCGGGCAGAGCGTGCAGATCGAACCCGACTGCTCGATGTCCCACGGCCGGGCGCGGAAGCGGTACGGCTGCGAGGTGAGCGCACCCACCGGACAGAGCTCGATGATGTTGCCACTGAACGGCGCCACGTATGGATGCCCGTCGAAGGTGGCGACGAACGAGTGGGCGCCGCGCTCCTGGAGGACGAGCTGGTGGTCCTCGCTGACCTCCTGGCTGAAGCGCACGCAGCGGTAACAGAGGATGCAGCGCTCGCGATCGATCGCGATCAGCGGCGAGAGCGCGAGCGGCTTCTCGAAGTGGCGCTTGGGCTCGGCGAAGCGACTGATGCCGTCGCCCCAGCCGAACGATTTGTCCTGCAGCGGGCACTCGCCGCCCTTGTCGCAGACCGGGCAGTCGAGCGGATGGTTCACGAGGATGAACTCGAGGACGGCCTCCTGGGCCTCCTTGACGCGCGGCGTGTTCGTGTAGACGACCATGCCGTCCTTCACCGGTACCGAGCAGCCTGCCTGGAGCTTCGGGATCCCCTCGATCTCGACGAGGCACATGCGGCAGGCGCCGACCGGGCCGCCGATCTTCGGCTCGTAACAGAAGACCGGAATCTCGACTCCGCCGTGCTTGAGCGCGGCGTCGGCGAGAATCGAGTTCTCGGGCGCGGTCACCTCACGACCATCGACCGTGAAGGTCACCAGATGCTCGATGGGACGGGGCATCAGCTGAGGGCTCCGACGACCGCGCGGTCGGCGGCGGCGCGGACGGCCTCGATGTGCGCCTCGAACTCGCCGCGGAACTTCGCGATCATCGAGCCGACCGGCATCGCCATCGCGTCGCCGAGCACGCAGAGGCAGTTGCCGATGATCCGCTGCTGGACCGAGGCCATGATGTCGAGGTCCATCGGGGTGGCGGTGCCGTCCTTGACGCGACCGAGCATGTTCACGGTCCAGCTGGTGCCCTCACGGCATGGGGTGCACTTGCCGCAGGATTCGTGGGCGTAGAACTGTGCGAGCTTCAGGCAGACGTCGACGACCGACTGCGTGTCGTCGACGACGATGATCGCGCCGGAACCGAGCATCGACCCGGCCTTCGCGAGCGTGTCGAAGTCATAGGCAAGATCGAGATCGTCACCGGTGAGCACCGGGGATGACGACCCTCCCGGGAACCAGAACTTCACGGAGCGCCCGTCGGGCGGTCCGCCGGCGAGGCCGTAGATGATGTCGCGCGAGGACATGCCCAGCTCGATCTCGTAGTTGCCCGGGCGCTGGACGTTGCCGCTGACCGAGACGAGCTTCGTGCCGCTGGAGTTCGCGACGCCGATCGCCGCATAGCTCTCGGCGCCGAGCGCCACGATGTGCGGCAGCGTCGCGAGTGTCTCGACGTTGTTGATCAGCGTCGGCCCTTGGAAGAGGCCGGCGTTCGCCGGGAACGGCGGCTTCAGGCGCGGGTTGCCGCGCTTACCCTCCAGCGAGTCGAGCAGGCCGGTCTCCTCGCCGCAGATGTAGGCCCCCGCGCCACGCTGGACGTGGAGCGAGAGCTCGACGCCGGAGCCGGCGACGTTCTCGCCGAGGTAGC
>WLNG01000152.1 GCA_009699915.1 Actinomycetota bacterium | reverse complement strand
TATCCGCTGGCCGACGGCTCCGGCGAGGTGGTCGTCGCAACCGTCCGTCCCGAAACGATGCTCGGCGACACCGCCGTCGCCGTCAATCCAGACGACGAACGTCACCGCGACCTGATCGGCCGCAGCGTGATCCTCCCGCTGACGGGCCGTGAGATCCCGATCCGCGGGGACGAGTACGTCAAGACCGACTTCGGGACGGGCTGCCTCAAGGTCACGCCTGCACATGACCCGAACGACTTCGAGATCGGTCGCCGCCACGGCCTCGAGGAGATCGGCGTCATCGGTGAGGACGGGCGCATGAACGCTTCCGCCGGTGAGTGGGAAGGGCTGCCTGTCGCCGACGCCCAGCGCGCGATCGTCGCGGAGCTTCGTGCGCAGGGGCTGCTGCGCGCCGAGGAGCCGTACACGCATACGGTTCCGTTCTCGCATCGCTCCGGTGAGCGCATCGAGCCGCTGATCTCTCTCCAGTGGTTCATGCGCATGGACGAGCTCGCCGGACCGGCGATCGACGCCGTGACGAGCGGCCGCGTGCGCATCCACCCGGAGAGCCAGTCGCGCCGGTACATCGACTGGCTGGAGAACATCCGACCGTGGTGCATCAGCCGCCAGCTCTGGTGGGGCCATCAGCTCCCGGTCTGGTACCGCGGCGATGAGACATTCGTCGGCTCCGCGGCGCCCGAAGGCGATGGCTGGGTGCAGGACGAGGACGTGCTCGACACGTGGTTCAGTTCCGCGCTTTGGCCCTTCGCCACGCTCGGCTGGCCACACGAGACGCCCGAGCTGCGCGCCTTCTATCCCACCGCGGTGCTCTCGACCGCCCGCGACATTCTCTTCCTCTGGGTCGCGCGCATGGTGATGATGGGCCTGCGCTTCGCCGGGGACATCCCCTTCCGCGACGTCTACGTCCATTCGGTGATTCAGGCCCCTGACGGGCGCCGCATGAGCAAGTCGCTCGGGACCGGCATCGATCCGCTGGAGGAGATCGGGCGCCACGGCGCGGATGCGGTGCGCTTCGGCCTGCTGGCGATGTCCTCCACCCAGGACGTGCGCTACTCGCCGGAGAAGGTGGAGCAGGGGCAGGCGCTCGCCAACAAGCTCTACAACGCCTCTCGCTTCGTCCTCCTGAACGTGCAGCCGGTCGATGCGCAGGCGCCTCGCCCGGTGCGCCCTGAGGACCGCTGGATCCTCTCCCGACTGCAGCGCGCAGAGCACGAGACCGCGCGACGGATCGAGGAGTTCGACTTCGCAAAGGCCGCGCTGGGCCTCTACGACTTCATCTACGGGGAGCTCTGCGACTGGTACCTCGAGCTCGTCAAGGGCCGTGAGGTCGATCAGGACCTCTCGGCGACCCTGCTCTTCGTCCTGCGCAGGACGCTGGCGCTCGCCCACCCCGTGATCCCCTTCGTGACTGAGGAACTTTGGGGGATGGTCCCCGGCACAGAGGGGCTGCTGGCTGGCACCGCCCTCCCGGAGGGCGATGCCGATCTCCTCGACGAGCAGGCTGAGCGCGCGATCGGCGACGTCATCGGCGCGGTCACGGCCGTGCGCTCATGGCGCAACGCGGCGAACGTGCCGCCCGGGGTCGCGCTCCCCGCGCGCATCGAGGCAGACGGATATCAAGCGACCTCATCGCTCGTCGCGCGCCTCGCGCGACTCGATCTCCAGGAGCAGGGAGAGCCCGCCGCGACCGTTCCCGTCCCCGGTGGAGCGATCGTCCTGCTTGCGTCCGACGCCGTCGATCCCGAGGCCGAGGTGCGCAAGCTCGACGAGCGGCGCGCCGAGCTGCGCACGGAGATCGGCCGCGCCGAGGGCCGTCTGGCCAACGAGGGTTTCACTGCGAAGGCGCCGGCCGAGCTTGTTGTCGCCGAGCGCGAGAAGCTCGAGCGCCTGCGGACCGAACTCGACGCTCTCTGATCGTCCGTGAACCAGCCCGCCTCACAGCCGTCCACCGATCGCGTCTGGACCCTTGCCGATGCGCAGGACTGGCTGCTTTCGCTCGAGATCTTCGGGATGACCTTCGGGCTTGAGCGCGTGCGGCGGCTGATGACGGCGCTCGGTTCGCCGCAGGAGCGTCTGCGTGCAGTGCACGTCGTCGGCTCGAACGGGAAGTCATCGACGGTGCGGATGATCGCCGCGATCCTGCGGCGTCACGGGCTTCGCAGCGGCGCCTACCTTTCGCCGCACCTCGTCTCGTTCAACGAGCGGCTGCGAGTCGACGGGTGCGATGTCGACGAGGCGCAGTTCGCACAGGCGGTGCGCCGCGCAGCGCGGGCCGCCGCGGCGGTCAACCGGACGCTGCCGGACGGTGAGAACGTCACGCAGTTCGAGGCCCTCACTGCGGCCGCCTATTCGGAGCTGGACCGCCGCGAGGTCGACGTCGCCGTCATCGAGGCGGGGCTTGGCGGCCGCTTTGACGCGACCAATGTCCTGCGTTCCGAGGTCGCCGTGCTGACGAATGTCTCGCTCGAGCACACGCGCTGGCTCGGACCGACGATCGCCGACATTGCACGCGAGAAGGTTGATGTCGTGCGCGAGCGATCGACGCTCGTGATCGGCCCGGACCTGCATCCGGACGCGCTCGCCGTCGCGCAGGAGGTCTGCGCCCAGCGGGACGTGCGGCTGATCACGACCAGCTTCGACGGCGTGCCCACGATCCCGGGTGCCGCGCCCTATCAGCGGCGCAACCTCGCTGTCGCCCGCGCTGCCGCGCAGGCGTTGCTCGGGGAGCTCGACGACGCTGCATTGGCGGTCGCTGCGGCGGAGACGAGCGTGCCGGGCAGGTTCGAGACGATCTCGCGCGAGCCGCTCACGATCCTCGATGGCGCCCACAACGCCGATGGGGCACGGCATCTCGCCGAGGCGCTTGAGGGGGTGGCGGACGGTCGCCCGATCGTGTTCTGTCTTTCGATCCTTGAGGACAAGGATGCCGCCACGATGCTGCGCGAGATTGCGCCGCTGAGCACCGGGCTGGTGCTGACGGCCGCGAGCACGCCGCGTGCGCTCTCTCCGGGGACGCTCGCCTCGCTGGCGCGCCAGGTCGGCTGGGATGGTGAGCCGCAGGTCGTCCCGGAGCCGCATGCGGCCCTCGCCGCCGCACGCGCGGCGGCAGGACCAGGAGGCATCGTCGTCGTCGCAGGCTCGCTGTACCTGCTCGCCGACCTGCTGCGCCCAGCGGGCTCCGGCCGGGGTTCGGTCCTGTGAGCCCGGGCCGGCACGGGCCGTCGGTGCCTGGAATGGTGCTGGCCGTGGCCATCGTCGTGGCGTTCGTCATCCTGATCTTCTTTGGTGTCGGCTACCTCCTCGGCCGTACGGTGCTCTAGGTCTCAGGCCGGCGCGGGGAGGGCATGACGGGGCGATGGCGAACCCCGGGGTGATCTATCCTCTGCGAGCGTTCATGACGACCCCATTCGCGATCTTCGGCATCAACAACGGCACACTGAGCACGGTCGTAGAGCTCGGGTTCCTCGCGGTCGTCGTGGTCTGGCTTGCGCTCGTGTGGTTCACCTTCGCCGATGCGCGTCGGCGGATCAGCGATCCGCTCGTGATCACCTCAGCCGTCGTCGCCGCGGTGATCTTCCCCTTCCTCGGAACGATGATCTATCTGATCGTGCGCCCGCCGGAATTTCTCGAGGACATCCGCGAGCGCGAACTCGAGATGCAGGCGGCTGCGGCGCGGCTGCTTTCGAGCGACCACCAGCTCTGCCCGCACTGCGAGCAGGTGGCCGCAGCGGACTTCCTGCGCTGTCCGCACTGCATGCAGAAGCTGCGCGATCGCTGCGCCAGCTGCGAGCGCCCGCTGGATCCGGACTGGCGCGTCTGCCCGTACTGCGAGGTCGAGGTCCCCGGAATGGCGCTGTACTCCGAGCCCCCGCCCGGGCGCCGTCGTCGGACCGTCGCGGATGACCAGACCTCCGCGTTCGATGCGCTCCAGGAACCGCAGGCCTACGCGGACGAAGGACATGCTTCGGCAGATCCGTACGATTACGGGCACGGTGGTGACCGAGACCCTCGGTCACCCGAGACGCAGCACTGACCCTGATACGGAGACCCCATGGACCGGACCCTCATCCTGGTCAAGCCGGATGCGTTCGCACGCAACCTCACCGGTGAGATCATCGCCCGCTTCGAGCGCAAGGGCCTCAGGCTCGCTGCGCTGAAGCTCATGACCGCCGATCGCGCGCTCGCCGAGCAGCACTACGCCGAGCACGCCGAGCGTCCCTTCTTCGGAGAGCTCGTCGACTTCATCACGAGCGGGCCGCTGATCGCGATGGTGCTCGAGGGCCACGAAGCCGTCG
>WLNG01000151.1 GCA_009699915.1 Actinomycetota bacterium | reverse complement strand
CCCGCGATCCTGCTGCTCGACGAGCCGGCTGCGGGCCTGGACGGCGCCGAGACGCGCGCAATGGGCCAGCTGATCCGCAACCTCGGTGATGCCGGAATCGCCGTGCTCCTCGTGGAGCACGACATGGGCATGGTCATGGCGATCGCCGACCACGTGGTCGTCCTCGAGGAGGGCAAGAAGATCGCGGAGGGCACGCCGGATCAGATCAGCAACGACAAGACCGTCATCGACGCATATCTGGGGGTCGTGCACGCATGAGCACCGTCAGTGTCAACACCAGCCTCTCCGTGCGGGGCGTCACCAGCGGCTACGGCCAGGTCACGGTCCTGCGCGATGCGTCGATCGACGTCAGCGAGGGTGAGATCGTCGCGATCCTTGGGGCCAACGGCGCCGGGAAGAGCACGCTCCTGAAGACGATCGTCGGCCTCCTGAAGCCGAGCACCGGCAGCGTCGAGGCGTACGGCGAGGACGTCACCGGCGCAGCGCCCGACCGCATCACGCGCAAGGGCATCGTCCTGGTCCCTGAGGGGCGCCAGCTCTTCGACTCGATGACCGTCAGGGAGAACCTGCAGCTCGGGGCGTACACGCGTCCGCGTAGCGAGCAGGCCGAGAGCATGGAGCGCGTCTTTGAACTCTTCCCGATCGTCAAAGATCGGCTCAGCCAGCGTGCGTCGACGATGAGCGGTGGCCAGCGTCAGATGGTCGCGATCGGCCGTGCGCTGATGGCACGCCCGTCGCTGCTGCTGCTTGACGAGCCGTCGCTCGGCCTCGCGCCGATCGTCATCCAGGAGACCTTCGAGGCCCTCAAGCGCCTGCGTGAGGACGGGATGACCATCCTGATCGTCGAGCAGAACGCGAACATGACGCTGAAGTTCGCTGACCGAGCCTACGTGCTCGATCGCGGCCGCGTGACGATGGATGGGCCTGCCAGCGAGCTGGCAGCAGATCCGCGCATCCGTGAGGCCTACCTCGGCATCCACACCGAGCAGAAGGCGCCGCTCGACGCGGGCGCGCCTGCTCCCAGCTCCGACGAGTCCTGAGCGCCCCGCGCATTTGCTGACCGGCTCCCGAGTCTCGGGGCCGGTGGCCTGCGCTTGTCGTTTGTCACGACGCGCCCGGATCCTGCTGCACAAAGGCTTTCAGGTGGTGCTTGTGCCGATTGCGGCGAGGGAGTAGCGTTCCGCGCCGCGGTCTGGTTGTCGAGAGTTCCAAGGATCTCGCGTCCGATCGGGAAGGCCGCATGACGAGGGATCGAACGATGCAGAAGCACAGCGCACATGTCGGTGCAGTCGCGGGGGCCCAGAAGTGGCGCTGACCGCCGCCCGTCGCCCGAACGATGACGACGGCCCCTCATCGATCGGCTATCCGGAGGTCGTCAGCGCCTTCAGCGAGGTCGCTGACGCGATCAACGAGCACACGAGCCTCGACACGCTCCTGCATCTGGTCGCCGAGCGGATCTGCGGTCTGCTCGAGATCCGCCGCTGCAGCATCTATCTGAAGGACGCCGTGGCCGGCGTCTTCCGTGGTCAGGTCGGGCACGCCGATCGCGACATCGATGTCGCGATCAAGCGGCTCACTGCAGGGATCGAGGCGGACGAGTTCACCCGCGAGATCCTGCGCACCCAGGAGCCGGTGGTGATCGTCAACGCGCAGTCTGATCCGCGCCCGGTGCGCTCGGCGATGATCGGCTGGAACATCCGCGCGATGCTGGGCGTCCCGATGATCCTGCGCGGCGAGATCATCGGCCTGATCTTCCTCGACAACGAGGATCTCAACTATGACTTCACGGCCGAGCGTCGCGACCTCAGCCAGACGTTCGCCAACCTCGCGGCCGTGGCGATCTCGCAGGCGCAGCTCTACGTCGACCTGCGCACCACGATGAGCACCGTCGCCCAGCAGAACTCGATGCTGCGGCGTGCAGCCGCGCTCGAGGACCGGCTCACGAATCTTGTCCTCGACGGGGCGAATCTCAACCAGATCGCGGCCGCCGTGACGGAGCTCACCGGCAAACCGTGCGCCATTCACGACGCTGAGTACCGGCGCCTGGCCCACGCCTCGCCAGGGGACGATGCCATTGTGCCAGGGCTCTTCGAGCCCGCGGCGCTGCGCAACGAGGGCCTGCGCGAGGCGCTCGCCAAGCTCACTCCGCGCCGTCCGACCGTGATCCCGGCCTTCCCGGCGGTCGGGCTCAACCAGCGCTGCCTGGTCGCACTTGTGCGCGTCGGCGATCATGACTGGGGCTACCTCGTGATCTCCGAGTACCGCAGGCGCTTCGGCGCGCAGGACGCGATCGTCGCCCGCCGGACCGCCACCACGATCGCGCTCGGACTGAGCGGCAAGCGCCGCGCGGCCGAGGCCGATGCGCACGGCGTCGAGGCGCTCGTGCGCGACCTGCTGCACGGGGCCGACGAGCGCGGTTCGCTCAGCCGCCGCGCCGATTACCACGGCCTCGCCGTGAGCGAGCCTCACCACGTCGTGCTGTTCGGGCCCCGAGGGGGGGCGCAGGCCAGCGAGGCCATCCAGGCGCAGGTGTCGGCTGCCCACGTCGCGGCGGCATTCGCTGAGGTCGCCTCGCAGTTGCCGGTCTTCATCGCCGCGGTCGACCGCGGCGCCGCCGTGATCGTCCGCTGGTCCGATGAGGCCGATGGGCAGGCGTCGCTGGGCGACCTCGCAGCCGAGGTCGCGCGCAGGCTCGCCCCGGACGGGACCGTCGCGGGGGCCGTCTCCGGCGTCTGCCGCGATCCCGCTGACTATCCCGGCGCCTACGAGCAGACCGCGCAGATCATCCGCGGGATTTCGACCTTCGGCGCGTCCGGGCATGTTCATGTCCTCGCTGCGGAGGAGCTCGGCGCCGGTCGCCTGCTGCTCGCATCGGCCGATCGCGGCGAGGCCGATCGCTTCGTGCGCGACACGCTCGGTCCGCTGCTCACCGACGAGGAGGGCATGCGTGACCTGTTCGTGACCCTGCAGGCATTCTTCGAATGCGGGCGCAGCGTGCGGCGCGCGGGGACCGCGCTCGAGGTCCACGAGAACACGATCCGCTACCGGCTCTCGCGGATCGAGCAGATCACCGGGCTCGACGTCGCCTCCGACTGCGACGTGCAGCTCTCGGTGCAGCTCGCGCTGCTCATCCTCCGCCTCCAGGACCGCCTCAAGGCGCCCGCGGACGCCGAAGTTGTGGCGCCCGCCAATTAGGCGCCGGCAGTACGCCCACGCGAGCGCTCACGCGCCCAATAGAGTCGACCTAGTCCACACATGGTCGGAAGAGGAGGCAGTTCTATGGGTCGTTTTGACGGCAAGGTCGCACTGATCTCGGGCGGCGTGCAGGGAATCGGTCAGGCGTGCGCGCGCCGGATGGCTGAAGAGGGCGCCAAGGTCGTCATCGCCGACCTCCAGCAGGACACCGCGACGCTCGACAGCATCACCGCTGCCGGCGGCGAGGCGATCCAGGTCAAGGTCGACGTGCGTGTGCGCGAGGACTGGAACAGCGCCGTGCAGGAGGCCATCTCCACCTACGGCCGGATCGACTGGCTCGGCAACGTCGCCGGCGTCGTGAACATGAAGTCGCCCGACACGGTCGTCGAACTGACCGACGAGGGTTGGGACTACGTCATCGACACCGACCTGCGCGGCGTCTGGCTCGGCATGCAGGCCGTGATCCCGCACATGCAGTCGAACGGCGGCGGCAAGATCGTGAACATCTCCAGCCTCGCAGCGCTCAAGGGCCTTGAGGGCCTAGCCGCGTACTCCGCCGCGAAGGCCGGCGTGATCGGCCTGACGCAGCAGGCGGCGCTCAACTACGCGCCGGACAACATCCTCATCAACGCGATCTGCCCCGGCACGATCGACACGCCGATTCTCGCGGACATCACGCCCGAGATGAAGAAGCAGAACGAGAACTCCCACATGATCAAGCGCCTCGGTCGCCCCGAGGAGATCGCCGGGAAGATGGCCTACTTCTTCTCCGACGACGGCAACTTCTCGACCGGTCTCACCGAGTCGGTCGACGGCGGCTGGTCGATCAACGGCCGCAACTACTAGCCGTCCGACAGATCCGTCCTGCACCCCGAGGCCCGGCCCGTCGCCGGGCCTCGGTCGTGTCGGACGCCCTACCCTCAAGTGACCAATGAACAGCAGCCTTATGGAGGATCATCGATGAGTCCCGCACAGCAGGGCAGGGAGGTCGTCATCGTCGGCGCCGCCCGCACGCCGATCGGTCGCGGCCATCCCGAGAAGGGGTACTTCAAGGACATTCATCCCGCCGACCTGCTCGGCCGCACCTGGACCGCGGTCCT
>WLNG01000150.1 GCA_009699915.1 Actinomycetota bacterium | reverse complement strand
GATCGTCGATCTCGACCCGCAGACGGTCGACCGGGCCGCCGCGGACCTCGGCGAGCGCGCGATCGGCATCGCCGCTGACGTCACCGACCGGGGCGCACTTCAGCGCGCGGTCGCCGCGACCGTTGAGCGCTTCGGCGCGCTCGACGTCGTGATGGCCAACGCCGGCGTCACCGCACGGGTGGCGACGATGTCCGCGATGCCGACCGAGACGTTCGACCGCGTGCTCGCGGTGAACGTGGACGGCGTCGTGAACACCGTCGACGCGGCGCTGCCCGAGATCGTCGCGCGGGGAGGCCACATCGTGGTGGTCGCCTCGGTCTACGCCTTCGTCAACGGCGTCGGCAGCGTGCCGTACGCGATGAGCAAGGCCGCTGTCGAGCAGCTCGGCCGCGCGCTGCGCGTCGAGCTCGCGCCGCACGGAGCGAGCGCGAGCGTCGCCTACTTCGGCTTCATCGACACGGACATGGTCCGCACGGCGCTCGACGCCGATCCCCTCTCCAGCCGGATGCTCGCATCGATGCCGAAGGCGATCGCCAAGCGCCTCACGCCCGATCAGGCTGCCGCCGCGGTCGTGCGGGGGATCGAGCGGCGTCAACCGCGGATCATCGTCCCCCGGCGCTGGAAGATCTTCTTCCACCTGCGCGGGATCATCGGCCCGTTGACCGACGCGCACATGGAGCGTGACGCGCGCACGCGCGAGATCGTCGCCGAGCTCGACGCGCGCGCCGGTGAGGAGCACCCGACGACGGCCTGAGCCACCGCCGCGATCAGCCCGAGGCGAGCGCCTTCTTCAGCACCGTGTAGGCAGGCCGCGGCGAACCGTCCGGGGCGATCAGGCCGGAGTCCCAGCTGGCCGGCGGGGCCTCGCCGTTGAAGCAGTACACGTAGATCCGCGTAATCCGCGGGTTGCGCTTGACCAGCGGCCCGAGGATGTACTTCAGGACCTTCGCGGCCCGCGCCGGTCCCTGTTTGAACTTCTTCGCATTCCGGCTCGTCGCGCGCACGACCCCGCCGGTCTCGGTGATCCACACGCGGCCCTGGACGCTCTTCAGCAGTGCTTGGGTTGAGCGGTCGCGCAGGTTGTTCACGTCGATGTAGTTGTGCAGCGCCCAGAGCTTCGGGTCCGGGAGCCCCAGGCGCCGGATCGCTCGGCGCAGGCCGGTCGCGTACGGGATGAGTTGGGCGTTGTCGAGCAGCGCCGCCGCGGCGATCGTGCAGCCGGTGCAGTGCCGGCGCAGCGTCCGGTAGAGGGCAGCGACCTTCTGCGGGTTGCGGGCCGTCGGCTGTCCCTCGTAGTTGGCCTCGTTCCAGGTGGCGAACTCGTTCAACCATGGGTACCGCTCGCGAAGACGATCAACGACCGCGCCGAACTGAGCTGGGGTGGGGATCCTGCGGGTTCGCTCCTTGACCCGTGACTGGCTGAAGATCACGAGCGGCTTGACACCGGCCGCCTGCGTGGCGGCCATCCATGCGTCGAGCTGGGCGACCTGCCAGTCGTACTCGAAGACGTCCCAGGCGAGGTTCAGCCGCGCGTGGCGCACCCCCAGGTCCTGGAAGAGCGCGGTGCCGTAGGCGCCGGCCTGCTGTTCGGCGATGCCGAGAATCGGCTTGGCCTCGGCGGCAGGAGCGGCCGCGCAGGTGAGCGCGAGCGCCACGAGGAGGCTTGCGAGCGAGCGGCCGCGAGGGAGCGTGAGGGCGGAGCGCACGGCCGCCATGATGGCAGGGTGGATGGCGTCCCCGAGCCGGTCCGTGGGGCGGGCGCTCGGGCGGTCACGAAGGGGGTGAGCGCGGGGTCATGAAGAACCGTAGTGAGCGGCAGACGCCGATCCGGTGGCCTCGGGTGGACGGATCACCGGAGGGCTGGGAGGATGGTCGGCATGGTTTTCAAGGGCCTGCTCGGCAAGAAGTGACGCTCGCCACCCCGGCCCTGCTCCTCAACCCGTTCGGCGCCTCCAGCGACGCGGGCCGGTCGTCGGCGTTTCTGGTGCTCGCCGCGTTCATCCTGTCGTTCCTCTTCATCCGCACGAGCGCGCGGATGATCCGCGCCGAGGTCTCATGGTGGCCGGGCAACGTGGAGACGGAGTCCGGACTGCACCTCCACCATCTCGTCTGGGGGATCTCGCTGATGGTCATCGCGGGGTTCCTCGGGTTCGCCTTCGAGGGGGACAAGCCGTGGGCGCAGATCGTGGCGATCTTCTTCGGGATCGGCGCGGGGCTAACGCTCGACGAGTTCGCGCTCTGGGTGCACCTCGACGACGTCTACTGGAGCGACCAAGGCAGAATCTCGCTCGATGCGGTGGTGCTCGTGGCCTCGTTCATGGCGCTTGTCGTGCTCGGCACCAAGCCCTTCGGCCTCGACGAGGCCTCCTCGGTCATCGGGACGTCCGTCGTGGTCCTTCAGGCGCTCGTGCTCGCGACCGTCGCCTTCCTGAAGGGGCGGATCGGCCTGGGGATCGTCGCGATCTTCATCCCGCTCTCCGGCATCTGGGCGAGCTGCCGGATGGCGAAGGCCCGCTCGCCCTGGGCGCGGCGCTTTTACGGCGAGGAGAAGATCGCGCGTGCCCAACGGCGCTTTCCGCCGGACCGCCGTTCGGTGCGCGTGCGCGAGCGGTTCTTCGATCTGATCGGCGGCCGCACGGAGCCTGCCGACGGGCAGGTCTGAGCGGACTCGATCGGAGCATCACGCGCCGGCTCCCGGTAGCGTGATCAGCTCACCAGCTCAGAGGATCCTGTTCGATGCATCGCCGTCTTCTTCCAGCCTTGATCGTCTCCGTCGCTGCACTCGCGGCTGCCGTCCCGGCCGCGCCCGCGATGGCCGCCGGCGGCGACGTCACGGTCATGACACGCAACCTCTATCTGGGCGCGGACATCATCGGCCTGGCGCTGGCGCAGACGCCTGAGGAATTCCAGGTGAACGCCTCAAAGCTGGTCAAGGTTGTGGATCGCACGAACTTCCCCGCGCGCGCCGTCGGGCTCGCACGTGAGATCAAGACGGCGCGGCCGGACCTCGTCGGCCTGCAGGAGGCGGCGCTCTGGCGCACCGGCCCGCTCAACAGCCCGGAGTTCGCGAGCACCGTGCGCTATGACTTCGTGCAGCTCCTGCTCAAGGAGCTGCGCCGTCAGGGCGAGTCGTACTCCGTCGTCGTCTCACAGGATGAGTTCAACTTCGAGGGTCCGTCGCTCACTCAGGATGTGCGGCTCACGATGCGGGACGTGATCCTCAAGCGGCGCGGAACGAAGGTGAAGGTCGCGGGCACGAGCAAGGGGCAGTTCACGACGGTGTTCCGGATCCCCACGGAGGTTGGTGAGGCGGTGAGCTTCCGCGGCTGGGTCGCGACCAGGGCGTCGATCGGCGGTCGCGCGTTCCGCTTCGTCAACGCTCACCTTGAGTCGTACGGCGATGCGATCCGCACCGCACAGGCCGGCGAGATGGTCGCGCCCGGCGGTCCGCTCGCCGATCCGTCCGCGCGCACGATCTTCCTCGGCGACCTCAACAGCGATCCTAAGTCCAAGGGCGCGGCTGGGGATGCGATCCGGGTGTTCACCGGCTCGGGCATGCGCGACGTCTTTGGATCCAAGCGCAAGGTGACCTTCGGCCAGAACGAGCGGCTCACGAACCTGCGGCCGGTGAGCAGCGAGTTCATCGATCACATCCTCTACCGCCCCGCCGCGAGCTTCCAGGTGAAGCGGGCGGCGGTGGTCGGGACGAAGCGCTTCCGCCGCAAGGCGCCGCTGTGGGCCTCGGACCACTTCGGCGTGGTTGCGACGATTCGCGTGCGCTAGCCGGCGTCGGATTCGGCGTCGGCTCGCGCCTGCCTGAGCGCGTCGCGCGCGATCTCGTCGGCGAGCACCTCCTCGGCCGCGGCGACGGCGGCCGCCTCCTCGAGGACGAGCTCCTCGGCCGCGGCGACGAGCAGCGCATCCTCCAGGAGCTGGTCCTCCATCGCGCCGACGGCGATCGCCTCGTCGAGCAGCTGCGCGTCGGAGATCAGCGGGTCGGCCGCATCGTGCAACAGCGCTGCCTCGGCCTCGGCGACGATCTCCGCCTCGGCGAGCAGCCCCTCTTCGGCGGCGGCGAGCGCCTCGGCGTCAGCCTGGAGTGCGTCCTCCGCAGCTGCGACGAACTCGATCTCCGCGTTGAGCTCTTCCTCATCCCGTCCCATGGGCCGAACATACCTGGGATGCGGGGTCTGTATGTGCACGATCGCTGGGCGCGCTCCTGCAGCGCCCGGGACCCGTGGCGCTACCGTGTTCTTCACGGGCGACGCCGTCGCTCGGGAGGTTCTCGTCTGTCGAGCAG
>WLNG01000015.1 GCA_009699915.1 Actinomycetota bacterium | reverse complement strand
GCGGTGATCCCCGCACTGAACTCCGTCACCACACCGAGCGGCGTGATCCGGCCAACCCGACCCCCGAAGGCCTCGGTAAACCAGAGATTCCCGTCCGCACCCGCTGCGATCCCCCAGGGTCGAGAGTCGGCGGTGATCCCCGCACTGAACTCCGTCACCACACCGAGCGGCGTGATCCGGCCAACCCGACCCCCGTTGTGCACGGTGAACCACATATTCCCGTCCGGGCCCGCTGCGAGGCCAAGGAGATTCGAGCCGGCGGTGATTCCCGCGCTGAACTCCGTCACCTGGCCCGGCACGGCAGCACCAGCCGGCGCGGCAGCGACACACACCACCAAAGCACTCAGCGCAGCCAGCGCCAGAACACGCCCACGCCCAGCCTTCGCACCCAAACGCCCGCGCATTCCCAACTCCCATTCGGATGACGCCAAAAGACCGCTCGCCGCGGACCATACCCGCATCCGCGGCCGCACTCGCCGGCTCCCCCGTGCCGCGCGCGCTCAGGCAGGCGCGAGTGTCACGGTGATGTTCCCGCGCGTCGCGTGCGAGTACGGGCAGACGTCGTGTGCCTCGCGCATAAGCGCGGCGAGCTGCTCCTCCGCGAGATCATCCGAGCTCCCCGTGAGCGCCACGGCGAGCCCGAACTTCCCTGCTCCGTCGGTCAGCAGCGAGACCTCCGCCGTGATCGAGAGGTCGCTGAACATCACGTCGCCGCCGCGCGCGCAAGCGCGGACTGCGCTCTCAAAGCACGCCGCGTAGCCGGCGGCGAAGAGCTGCTCGGGGTCGGTGCCCGGGCCGTCGCTCCCGCCGAGCTCCTTCGGCATGTCGAGCTTGATATCGAGGCGCCCGTCGGGGGTCGATGCGCGGCCGTCACGGCCGCCGGAAACCGTTGCGGAGGTGGTGTAGATCGGGTTCATGCGGCGACCTTACAACCCAGCGCGAGACACACAAACGCCTGTGGCGAAGCGCCGCGTCTGTCGGTTGCGCCAGTGGGCACGGCGCCCCCACTGGCGCAGAGTGGAGACCGTGCCAGCGAACCGGCTGCCGGACGTGTTCCTGTCCGAGATGCGGATGGACGACGCGACGCTCCGGGAGGCGCTGGCGATCGCGAACATCCCCACGCTGATCCCCGTGCTGGTGCAGCTCACCGGGGACGAACGCTGGCTGGAGGAGCGCTACCGGCCGACGCGCAACCGCGGGCTGGGCGACAACGCGACCGGCGGCCTTCCCGAGGAGGCCCAGCAGGAGATCCGTGACGCCGCCTTCAGCGCGATCGCAGCCTGGCGCGACGGCCACCCGCCCGCACGGCCGACCCCGTCAGAGGCAGAACTCCTTCGAATGCTGAGCTTCACAATGGGTGAAGACGTGGCACCCGAGTACGGGCCGATGATCGCGGCCGAGCTGGGCCTCGGGCCGCAGCCCGCGCCGTGGCCTCAGACGCGCGCGGGGTTCAAGGTTCTGGTGATCGGCGCGGGGATCTCGGGCCTGGCGCTCGGCGTGCGGCTGACGCGGGCGCAGATCGACCACGAGATCATCGAGCGCGAGGACGAGGTCGGCGGCACGTGGTACGTGAACCGCTACCCCGGCTGCGGCGTGGACACGCCCAGCGCCCTCTACTCGTTCGCCTGGGAGCCGTGGCCGTGGTCGAAGCACTTCGCGCTGCGTGACGAGCTGCACGCATACCTCGCGGGCCTGGCCGACCGCCACGGACTGCGCGAGCGCATCAGCTTCGCGACGGAGGTCGTCGCCGCCGACTGGGATGAGGGCGCGCAGGAGTGGGTGGTGACCCTGCGCCCGCGCGGTGGCGGGCCGACCGAGGTCCGCCGGGCGAGCGTCCTGATCAGCGGGACAGGCGTCCTCTCGCGCCCGCGCTGGCCCGACATCCCGGGGCTCGAAACCTTCGCCGGCCCGCTCGTGCACCCGGCGCAGTGGCCGGACGGCCTCGACCTCACCGGCAAGCGGGTGGGGATCATCGGCAACGGCGCGACGAGCATGCAGGTGGTGCCCGCGATCGCCGACGAGGTCGCCTCGTTGACGATCTTCCAGCGCTCGCCGCAGTGGGCCGCGCCGTTCGAGTACTTCCACACCGAGGTGCCAGAGCCCGCGCGCCGGCTGTCGATGGAGTGCGGGCCCTATCGCTCCTGGTATCGCCTGCGCACGGCGTGGACCTTCAACGACCGCCTCCACGCGACCCTGCAGAAGGACCCGCAGTGGCCGCATCCCGAGCGCGCCGTGAACGCCGTGAACGACGGCTTCCGCGAGTTCTTCACGCGCTACATGGAGGAGCAGCTCGCGGGCCGCCCGGACCTGCTGGCGAAGGCGCTGCCGACGTACCCGCCCTACGGCAAGCGCATCCTGCTCGACAACGGCTGGTTCAGGACCCTGACGCGCGACCACGTCGACCTCGTCACCGAACCGATCGAGCGGATCGATCCCGGCGCCGTCGTCACCGCAGGCGGCGATGCGCACGAGCTCGACGTCCTCATCTGCGCGACAGGCTTCGACGCCCTGCGGTTCCTCGCGCCGATCGAGATCCGCGGACGCGACGGGGTGAGCCTTCGCGAGTACTGGGGGCCGGACGACGCGAGCGCCTACCTCGGGACCACCGTCCCCGGATTCCCGAATCTCTTCATCTGCTACGGCCCGAACACGCAGGGCGGGCACGGCGGCAGCATCGTCGGGACCAACGAGGCGATCGCCGACTACATCATGGATGTGCTGCGCCAGATGCTCGAGCAGGACCTCGGCGCGGCGAGCATCCGCGAGGAGGTCTACCGCGCCTACACCGCCGAGGTGGACGACCGCCACGAGCGGATGATCTGGACCCACCCAGGGATGACGACCTACTACCGCAACCCCGCGGGCCGCGTGGTCGTGCCGTCGCCGTGGCGCGTGGTGGACTTCTGGGCGATGACCCGCCACGCGGACCTTGAGGAATTCGAGACCGAACCGCTGGCCGCACGCGCGGAGGGCGCCGCATGAGCGCCGCCCCGCCGGACGGCGTCGCGCTGCTGACGCTGGACCGCCCGCCCGTCAACGCGTTCGACGCCGCGACGTTCCGCGCGTACGCCGAGCGTCTCCAGGCGCTCGCGGCAGACCCCGCGGTGCGCGTCGTCGTACTGACCGGCGCGGGCGAGCGCGCCTTCCATGCGGGCGCGGACACCGGGAAGATGCTCGACCCGGCCGCCGTCGAGGACGAACTGGCCGGCGCGCTGACGTGGTTCGAGACGCTCTCCGACTTCCCCAAGCCGCTCGTCGGCGCGCTGAACGGACCGGCCGCGGGCGGCGGCGCGGCGATCGCCGCCGACTGCGACGTGCTCGTCGCAGTCCCCACCGCGACGATCTCGATCCCCGAGCTGAGCCTCGGGGTCGTTGGCGGCGGCAGCCACATCAAGCGCCTGGCGCCGACGTACTTCAAAGCCCAGCGGATGATGCTGCTCGGGGAGAAGCTGACGGCGCAGGAGGCGCTCGCGGCGGGCATCCTCGCGGCGATCGTCGAGCGCGAGGAGCTGCTGCCGACGGCATTCGAGCTCGCCGCGCGCATCGCCGCGCTCCCCCCGGAGGCGGTGCAGACCGCCCGCGCGATCTTCCGCCGCGGGGAGCACGAGGCCGTGCTCCCCGGCTACCGCTCGGAGCTCGACGCGATCATCGAGCTGGGCTGAGCGCGGGCCGGCTCAGCCGGTGAACGCCGGTGCGGGCTTCAGGCTCCGCAGGACGACCGTCCGCGTCACGACACGCGCCTTCCCGCCGGTGGGCCGGAATGTCGTGGCGAGCTTCACGCGGACCGGACCCGCCGTGCGAGCGCTCTGCGCGCCCTGCGTGATCGCGCACCGCAGGAGCACCGTGCCGGCCTTCTTGGCACTGACCGGCGTCGCGCGGCAGGCCACCTTGGCCCGGGAGCCGGAACGGAAGGTCCCCGCCTGAGTGACGCGACCCGCCCCGCGCACGCGCACGAGCGTGCGGATTGTGGACCCGCGCACCTGCGGCGCTCCGACGGTGATCCCGCCCGATGACCCTGCGGCGACGATCGCCGTCGGACGGCTGGTGGCACTGGCCGAGCCGGAGCCGTTCGTCGCCGTCACCTTGACCCGGAGCACCTTGCCCGCATCGGCACTGGTGAGGGTGTAGGTCTCGGCGGTCGCACCGGAGATGTCGGTGCAGGTGAGCGACGGCGCGGCGCCGGTCATCACGCGGGAGAACACGTTGACATCAGGTCCCGTACCGCCCGCGGCCACCGCGACGAATGTCTCCTGACCTTGAGCTCCGCCCCAGGCGACGGCCACCCAGTAGTTCTGTGCAGCCGAGGTCCGGTCGGTCCAGGTCACGCCATCCGGACTGGTGATCACGCCGCCCTCCACCGGCTCAGTGCTGTTCCGAGAGACGACGACGAACTTCTTGTCACCGGCCTCCCCGCCCCATGTGACACCTCGCCAGTCGCGAGTGCCGGCGGCGGGCTGTGCAGTCCAGGTGATCCCATCAGGGCTGGTCATCAGTGCCGCGATGCCGACGGCGACGAATTTCTCGCCCCCGGCGGGGCCGCCCCAGGTCACGGACTTCCAGCGCCCGTCAGGCGCCGTCTGGGCCGTCCATGCGACGCCGTCGGGGCTCGTCATCACTTCAGTGGCAGCGCCAAACTCTTTCGTGTCGATTGCGACGAACTTCTCCTGCCCGGGCGGGCCGCCCCAGGCCACCGCTCCCCAGAAGCCGTCGGCCGCCGCCGCGTGCTCGGTCCAGGTGATTCCGTCGGGGCTGGTCATGACCACCTGGTCCTGCCGCGAGACGGCGACGAACTTCTCGTCTCCGGTGGGGCCGCCCCAGGTGACGGCCGTCCAAAAGTGGGTGGAGGGTGCGGCCTGTTCGGTCCAGGTGATCCCGTCAGGACTGGTCGCCACATAGAGGGGGTTGACGGCGACGAACTTCCTGTCGCCCGCCGGCCCGCCCCAGGCGACGGAGACGTAGGTGTCGCGGGGAGCGGTGCGCTTGGTCCAGGTGACTCCGTCAGGGCTGGTCAGGATGGAGTTGGATCCGTCGATGTCCTCGACGGTCGCGACGAACGTCTCGGCCCCAGCGGGTCCGCCCCAGACGATCGAGAGGATGGGATTGTTGACCGTGGCGTTCTGCAGCGCCCAGCTCTCACCGGCCGGAGTCGAGCCGGTCGACTCGCACCGCTGCCACTGGTAGGCGAAGCCGGTCGGGGAGCCGCTCCAGGTGCCGGGGTCGGCGGTGAGCTTCGACCCGACCTTCGCCGTGCCGGACACGGTCGGTGGGGCCGTGTTCACGGGCGCCGAACCGCCGAAGGCGACTGGGGTGATCGCTGCGATGCACGCGGCGACGCTCGCGACGGCGAGCAGGAGACGGGTTCGCGACAGATGTGTTCCGCGCTGCATGTGTCGAGGATAAGCGGCGCCGACGGGCGCGCACGTCGGGATGTGGGGGTTCCCCCACGCATCCCTTGCGGACCCGATTCTCGAGGTTCAGACGGGGCCCAGGGAGCGCTGACCTGCCAGCGCGACGAGTCCATGGAAGCGCGTCCCATCGCTGCCGGTGTCGACCGTCCAAGTCCGACAGAGATCGTCGAAGAGGCGACTGCCGAAGCCTCGCCGGCCATCGCCGGGATGGCCGCGGCCATCGTCGTGGACGGCAATGGCGATGTCGCCGTCACCGCTCGTCACCTCGAGCTCGATGGAGCGCGCCGCTCCGTGCCGGAAGGCGTTGTTGACAGCTTCGCGGATCACCTCGGCGACCGCCTCGTCGACGTCGGGGGCCTGAACGAGCCTCTCGCGCGCCGTCGGAGAGATCTGCACGCGCAGATGCCGGTGGTCTCCCCATACCGATGCGAGCTCATCGATCGTCGTCGGCGTGCGCAGGGAGGCTCCCGGTTCCCGCCCACGACTGATCTGAGAGAGGGCGGCTGCGATGTCGCGTCGGATCTCCAGGCCGAGCTGCTCCGTGATCGCCTGCGCCTCGACGATGCGCAGCGCGGCGGCATGGAGCGCGCCCTGCAGCGCTCCATGGACGACGAACGCCAGACGGCGCTTGACCAGACGCTCCCGGCGGCGGATCAGCGCGACCACCCGCTCAAGGCGCCGTGTCGCCCGCTCCAGCTCACGCTCGCTGCGCACGCGATACGTCTCGACGAGCAGGTCTGAGGTCAGCGTGAGGCCGAGCACCGCCCACACCCCGGCGATCCCGACGGTGATGCCCCCGGGCCGCGCGATCCCGGCGACGCCGACGAGCCAGTAGGCCGCTACGCCGACCGCCGGGTAGAGACAGACGACTGCGGGCGCGCCCAGCACCGTCCACACTCGTGCGCGGCCCAGGGTGAGCCTGGCGAGCTCCAGCAGCGTCCAGGATGAAAGGGAGAAGGCCGCTAGATAGAGCAGCACGCTCCACGGCTCGAGCGCACGGACGGCGGTCGGCACCGCCGCGAGCAGCAACACGAATGCGGCGATCCCCGGCCGGAGCGCATCACCGACGCGGAACGCCGCCGGCAACGGCACCCGCGTGCGGGACCGGGTGCGGCTCGCGGCGACGGTCTCGAAGGGTGCGCGCTCCTGCGCGTCGGCGACGAGGCGGTCCGTCAGCGGGCGGACCTGCTCCTCGACGAGCGCGTCGATCGCGTGGATCACCGTGGCCGGTTCGCGCCCCGCTTCGGCGTCGGCGAGCGCGTCCTCCAGGGATGCGACGGCAGGCTCGAGAGACGCATGCAGGGCATCGACGAGAGCCGTCTCGGCGCGATCGAGTTCTGCGTCGAGCGTCGCCTCGACCTCCAGGAGCCGGTCCCGCGTGCGCTCCAGCTTGGCCATGACGCGGCGATGGGCGTCGTGCCGCGCGACCGCGTATCCAGTCACCGTGAGCAGCGGAATCTGCAAGAAGACCCCCATGAGACGGAAGCTCAGGAGCGGCGAGCCCGCGACGTCGAGCAAGACTGTCATCCACCCGAACGTCGCCGTCTGGGCGAGCGCGGCGATGCCGTAGGAGACGAGCACGCAGGCGGGGCCGGGGCCGGCGCGGCGGCAGACGAGTGCGCGCGCCGCGGCCAGCACGGCGGCGAGGACTGCCATGCCGGCCGCCGACGCCAGGATCCACGCGTGAAGCTGGCCGCCGAAGATCGAGGCGTTCGCGGGCGCTTGGATGAGCACCCCGAGCGGGCAGTAGATCGCGATGACCGGCCACGAGAAGGCGCCGGCTGATCCGAGCGGCAGCGCCGCCTCGCGAACTCGGGCCACGCTCGCCACCAGGACGGCGCCGATCCGCTCCACCGGCCTCACCGGCCCGGCCCGAGGTCGTCCGCGTTCACCATCGGATGGCCGCTGAGGTGGATGAAGCGGCGCGCGGCATCGACACGGGTGTTGCTCGCCGCCTGTGCGCTCACCCCGGCCGCGGCAAACGCCCGCGCCACGACGCGCTCGACGGCCTTCTCGGTCGTGCCTCGCACCTGCGCGATCTGCGCATTCGTGCGCCCGAGCGCCACGAGCCGCAGCGCCTCCACCTGATGACGCGTCAGATCGGCGAGCGGGCGGCTCGCGTCGCGGTCGTGCCGCATCTCCGTCGCGACGTCCCCCCGCATTGCGGCGTCGAGCGTCGCGACGAGTGCGCCGACGTCATGCACGGCGCCCTTACGCAGGTATGCGATTCCAGCGGGCACGTCATCCGGGCCGCGCCCCGCGAAGCGGGGATCGGGCAGATTGGTGAGGAAGACGATCGCGACGCCGGTCCCTGCCTGCACGAAGCGCTCGGCGACGTCGAAGCCGTTCGGGCCCAGCCCCAGGTCGACGTCCATCACGACGCCGTCCGGGTCGACGGCGCGGAAGGCGCGCACGGCGTCCGACGCGGACCCGGCCGTGACGACCTCGAATCCGTGCGCCTCGAGCGCAGCCCCGATCAGTTCGCGCAGGAGTGGCTCGTCCTCGACGACGAGCACCGACCGGGAGTGCGTTGCGGCGTCGTTCTCCTCGTCAAGCGACGCCATCGACATGCGGTCAGCCTAACGTCCGGGACGTGTCAGATCACCCGGTGAAGCGGGGCTTGAGGCTCGAGAGCACAACGGTGCGGACGACCACCCGTGCGGTGCCGCCGGTCGGCGTGTACGTGGTGCGCAGCGTGACGCGCACTGGGCCGCTGCGCCGCGCGTTCATTACCGCTGCCGAGAGGCGGCACCGGAGGCGGTAGGTCCCCGTCTTCGCGACCTTCAGGGAGCCGGCGACGCATGCCTGGCGGGTCTTGCCGCGCGAACGGAACGTGGCGTTCTGCCGGACGACGCCCGCGCCCGGGACGCGAACCAGCGTGCGGATGCCTCCGCCTATGAGCAGCGGCGTACGCAGCGTGAATGTGTTCGACGGGGTTCCACCGCCCGGCTCCTCAGGCGTAATGGCCTTCGTGATGGGCCCGACGGAGTCGCTGAACGCCGACCCGCTGCCCGAGTCGTTGGTGGCCGTCACCTTGGAGCGGATGTACTTGCCGACGTCGGCACTACCGGTGACATAGGTCGATCCGTCGGCACCTGAGATGTCGACGCAGCCGTTGCCCTGATCGTCGTCGCAGCGCTGCCACGTGTAGGTGTAAGTGATCGCCTCCGGATAGGCGTTCCAGGTGCCCGGGTCGGCCGTGAGCGTCTTGTCGACCTCGGCAAGGCCGGACAGGGTCGGCAGCGCGGTATTGACGGGCGCGTAGGGGCTGGGCTCGGCGCCGACGGCCTCCGTCGCTCCGCTGGTGGCATTGGCCGAGCCGCTCCCGTTCGTCGCGGTGACCTTGACCTTGATCTGCTTGCCTTGGTCGCCTGCCTGCAGTTGGTAGGTGGCATTCGTCGCCCCGCCGATGTCGGTGCAGGTCACCTCGATGGTCGCGATCGCCCCCGCCGCGCCGCCGGTCGGATCACCGACGGCGACCGTCGTGCCGGCGCCGATCGCGACCGAGTACGAGCCGAGGTTCGGCGTCGTCTGCGCCGTCCAGGTGGTGCCGTCCGCGCTCGTGGCGATCGAATTTGCACCGTTTCCCACGGCGACGAACTGGCCGTCACCGTAGGCGACGCCCCACCACACGACGCTCGGGATGGTTGCCGCGGTCCAGGTGGATCCGTTGTCGGTGCTCACCATCGCGGTGCTGTTCGCGCTGGAGAAGCCGGTCGTGCCGACCGCCACCCAGGTGCCTGCTCCGTACGTGACGTCGCGCCAGTACTTGCCGCTGCCGACCGTGGTCGTCGCGGTGAACGTGTCCCCGTCGGCGCTGTAGTACGCCTTGTCGTTCGTGACGACGACGAACCGTCCATTGCCGTACGCAACCGCCTTCGGCGCGGTGTCGAGCGTGCTCGACGCGATCGTCCAGCTGAGGCCATCCGAGCTCGTCATCACCGTGCCGGAGTAAGCCGTCGCGACGAACTTGCCGCCACCGAACGCGAGGCTCTGCCACGTCGTGGTCGTGGGGACGCTGGTCGCGTACGACCAATTGATGCCGTCGGTGCTGGTCATGACCCGCTCGGTCCCCGACCCGCCGTAGTCGCCGACCGCGACGAACCGGCCCGCTCCGTAGGCGACGGCACGCCACTCCTTCAGGCTGTCGGGACCCGGGTCCTGCCGGGCCGTCCAGGTCACGCCGTCCGGGCTGGTGATGATCCGGCCGCCGGAGGAGGAACCCACGCCGACCGCGACGTACAGCTCGGACCCCGCTGTCCCGCCGTAGGCGACATCGAACCATGAGGTGCTGTCGGCGCCCGTCGGGCTGGACAACGCGGTCCAGGCCTCCGTGCAGCTCTCCCACTGGTAGGTGAAGCCCGTCGGAGAGTCCGTCCACGTGCCGTTGTTGGCGGTGAGGGTCCGGCCGACGTCGGGCGTGCCCGAGATCGAGGGCGCGACGGTGTTGACCGGGACGGCTGCCGTCGCGACTGACGCGAGCGGCAGGAGGCCCGCGAGCACGACGGTGGAGGTGACTACGAGACGGACGAGGCGGCGCATGCGCCAACGGTAAGCGGAGCCTTCCGACGCTCACGGGCAAACGTAGGGGCAGCCCCACCTCTCAGTCGGCGCACCGCTACGACAAGCGTCGAGCGAACGCGAAAGCCCCGCCGGAGCGGGGCTTTCGGTCCTTCAGGACGACGTGGTGAAGGTCAGCACTCAGCCGCAGCCGGTGTTGTTCCCGCAGCTGGTGCAGGTGTAGCAAGCGCCGGTGCGCTGCATGGTGCCGCCGCACTGGTTGCAGGCCGGGCCGACGCGCTGACGTGGTTCGAGACGCTCTCCGCCTTCCCCAAGCCGCTCGTCGGCGCGCTCAACGGACCGGCCGTGGGCGGTGGCGCGGCGATCGTCGAGCGCGAGGAGCTGCTGCCGACGGCATTCGAGCTCTCCGCGCGCATCGCCGCGCTCCCCCCGGAGGCGGTGCAGACCGCCCGCGCGATCTTCCGCCGCGGGGAGCACGAGGCCGTGCTCCCCGGCTACCGCTCGGAGCTCGACGCGATCATCGACTTGGGCTGAGCGCGGACCGGCTCAGCCGGCGAACGCCGGCACCAGCCGCGAGAGCACCACTGTGCGCACCACGGTCTTCTGCCTGCCGGCCGCCGGCGTGAACGTCGTCGTCAGACGCACCCGCACCGCCCCCGCTAGGCGCGCCTGAGCCACCACATCGCGCAGCGAACAGGACATCGTGAACCGGCCGGCCTTCGTTGAGGTGCGAGCTGCACTGCGGCATGCGATGTGGGTGCGCCCGCCCGCCCGGAACGTGCCGCGCTGCGTCGTCTTCCCGCGGCCAGAGACCTTCACCAGCGAGGAGATTCTCCCTCCCAAGCTGCGCACCCGCAGCAGCGAAAGGCTCGCCGCCGCATTGAAGGTCGCAGTAACAGACCGGGCCTCGCTCATCGTCACCGTGCAGGCGCCGTCCCCTGAACACGCGCCGCCCCAGCCAGCGAACGTGGACCCAGACGCCGCGACCGCCGTGAGCGTCACCGCCGCATAGGCGTCGACGTCCGCAGAGCAGGCGGAACCGCAGTCAATGCCAGCAGGCGATGAGGTGACGGTCCCCGAACCACTGCCCGTCTTCGTCACCGACAACGCATACGTCCCGAGGGTGATTCTCCCGATCCGATTTCCGCTGATCTCGGTGAACCACATGTTCCCATCCGGACCCGCCGCAATGTCATGGGGACTCGAGCCGGCGGTGATCCCCGCACTGAACTCCGTCACCACACCCGACGGCGTGATTCTCCCGATCCGATTTCCGCTGATCTCGGTGAACCACATGTTCCCATCCGGACCCGCCGCAATATCGAGGGGACCAGAGTCGGCGGTGATCGCCGCAGGGAACTCGGTCACCACACCAGACGGCGTGATCCTTCCGATCCGGTTCGCGTCCACCTCGGTGAACCACAGATTCCCATCCGGGCCCGCCGCAATCTCGTGGGCGCTCAAGATCCCCGTACTGAACTCCGTCACCACCCCGGACGGCGTGATCCGGCCAACCCGATTCCCGTTGTTCTCGGTGAACCACATGTTCCCGTCCGGCCCCGCCGCAATGCCATTGGGACTCGAGCCGGCGGTGATTCCCGCACTGAACTCCGTCACCACACCGAGCGGTGTGATCCTGCCGACCCTGTCCCCGAAGTCCTCGGTGAACCACAAATTCCCATCCGCACCCGCAGCGATACCGATCACCCGCGACCCGGCGGTGATCCCGTCACTGAACTCGGTCACCGCACCGAGCGGCGTGATCCTCCCGATCCGGACCTGGCCGGTGTACCACATGTTCCCGTCCGGGCCCGCAACGATGCCAATGGGATAAGAGCCCGGGGTGATCCCGTCACTGAACTCCGTCACCACACCCGCCGGCGTGATCCTCGCGATCCGGTCCCCGCTGTACTCGGTGAACCACAGATTCCCGTCCGGCCCTGCCGCAATGCCAAAGGGATCGGAGCCGGCGGTGATCCCCGCGCTGAACTCCGTCACCTGCCCCGGCGCTGCCGCACCGGCCGGCGCGGCTGCCACACACATGATGAATGAGCTCAGCACAGCCAGCGCCAGGCCCCGTCCGCCGCGAACCATCAGGCAAACTCAGCCGCAGCCGGTGTTGTTCCCGCAGCTGGTGCAGGTGTAGCAAGCGCCGGTGCGCTGCATGATGCCGCCGCACTGGTTGCACGCGGGGCCGACGTCGATGCCGCCGACGCCGAGCCGCGCCGGGACGACCGGCGGAGCGTCGGTGATCGCGACGGCGGCCGCGACCGGCTCGACCGTTCGCACGTCAAGAACCTTCGCATTACCCGGCAGCTCCGGGGGCGCGACCGGCGAGGCCGTGTCGCTCACGAGCGACGTTGCCGCCTCGCTGGCCGACTTGCGGGCGCGGACCTCGGGGGTGAGGATCCCAAGCTCCTCCTGCGCGTCGGTGTCCAGGAAGCGCGAGGCGAGCCAGCGCATGATGTAGTCCGGCATCGACCTGGCGAACGGGATCTCGGGGTTTTGCGTGATCCCTTCCGGCTCGAAGCGCATGTAGCTGAACTTGCGCACGAGCGTCTCGAGCGGCACCCCGTACTGGAGCGCGATCGAGATCGCCGTCGCGAACGAGTTCATCATGCCGCGGAGGGTCGAGCCCTCCTTGCCGATGTCGGTGAGGAAGATCTCGCCGACCGTGCCGTCCTCGTACATGCCGGCGGTGATGTAGCCCTCATGGCCGCCGATCGAGAACTTGTGGGTGATCGACTGGCGCTCGCGCGGCATCCGGTGACGGGCCGGGCCTGCCTCCTTCTTCGCGGCCACGACGGCCTGCTCGACCAGCGCGTCCACCTGCTCCTGGGTGAAGCCCCCGGCGCCGACGGGAATGTCCTTGTTGTCCTGAGCGTCGGTGCGCAGCGCCTGGGCGGTCTTCGATCCGTCGCGGTAGATCGCGAGCGCCTTGACGCCGAGGCGCCATGCATCGATGTACGCCTGCTCGATGTCCTCGACGCTCGAGTCGTGCGGCATGTTCACCGTCTTGGAGATCGCACCCGAGATGAACGGCTGGACCGCGCCCATCATCGTGATGTGGCCCTGCGGCGAGATTGCCCGGGCGCCGACCGCGACGTCGAAGACCGGGAGGTCCTCGGCGCGCAGACCGGGGGCGTCCAGGATCGTGCCGTGCTCGCGGATGTACGCCTCGATCTGCTCGACCTGCTCGTCGGCGTAGCCGAGCGTCTGCAGCGCAAGCGGGACGGTGCGGTTGACGATCGTCATCTGACCGCCGCCGACGAGCTCCTTGAACTTGACGAGCGAGAAGTCCGGCTCGATGCCGGTCGTGTCGCAGTC
>WLNG01000149.1 GCA_009699915.1 Actinomycetota bacterium | reverse complement strand
GAGCCGCGGCAGACGATGAGGCTCCCCGCCTTGCCGAGCTGCGTCACGCGGCCGGCGCCGGGCGGCGTGACCGCGGTGAAGATCTGCGACGCGGAGCTGGTGACGGCGCCGATCGTCAGCGGCAGCGACGGCGTGACGGGCGCCGAGGCCGGCGACGCGCGCGACGGCAGCGGGTCGCTGGCTCGCGCGACCGCGGTGAAGGTGTAGGGCGTGCCGTTCGTCAGGCCGGAGAACGTGCACGAACCCGCGGCGCCGGTGATCGTGCACGTCGCACCGCCAGGGCTCGCCGTGACGGTGTACGAGGTCGGCGTCGCTCCCGCAGCCGCGGCCACGGTGACGGTGGCCGAGCGGTTGCCCGCAACGGCCGTCGGCGGCGGCGGCGTGCCCGGAATATCGCGGGCCTGGGTCGGACGACCGGCGTACGTTGCGCCCCAGCCTGCCGTGCCAGGGACGTAGCGCACGACAACGTCCGGAGAGAACTCAAAGAGCGAGACGGTTCCCACAGCCGCGCAGAGCGTTCCCGAACCCAGCTCGGCCGTCGGCGCGTCGCCGGAGAAGGTCACGGTGGTGAGCGCGGGGGCATTCGCGAATGCGCACTCACCGATCCCGGTGACACTCGCGGGGATGTCGATCGATGCCAGTCCAGTGGATCTGAAGGCCTGGCTGCCGATCGTCTCCAGCCCCGCGGGGAGCTCGATCGCTGTGAGCAGGGGATCCAGGACGAATGTCTGGTCCGGGAGGTGCCTGAGCGTCGCCGGGAGCCTCACGCTCGTCAGCGTGGGGATTCCGGCGAAGGACCCCCAGCCCCAGTCCGTCAGGCTGTCAGGAAGGTCGATACTCGCAAGATGGGTCCCATAGAAGGCAAGGTCGCCAATCGACTTGACCGACGGAGGGATCGTCACCGACGTGAGTGAGGTCTGGAGGATGAAGCCTGAAGCTTCGATCTTGGTGACCGCGCGCTGCGCACCGTCGGCCAGGATCGTGTCGGGGATGACGACCGAGGCCGGGCACCCGGTGGGGCAGTTCAAGATCCACATGTCCGTCCCGTCATACCCCCAAGCCAGATCGCCGACCTGGCCATACTCGGGGACCGCGGCCGACGCTGCGACCGGCGCTGCAAGCACGAGCGCGCAGACGGCGAGGAGAATCACGCGACGGATGGAGCTCATGCCCAGAAGGTCCTTTGCGGGGGGTGGAAAGGACATGGACACACCAGCAGCGCCAGATCCGGTTGCGGCACGATAACCGCAAGGGCGGCGCGGCGTCGCGGTTCCCTGCGGCTGAAACGAACGAAGCGCCCCTGGCGAGAGGGACGCTTCGAATAGCGGGGGCAGGATTCGAACCTGCGACCTTCGGGTTATGAGCCCGACGAGCTACCAGACTGCTCCACCCCGCGACGTGCCGCGAGTCTAGCAAGCGCCCGCAGGCCCGCGGGGGCCGCAAAATCGCTGCGCAGCGCTGCGCAGGAGCCGGATTCTCAGGTGAAGACGCGCTCGGCCGGCGGGGCTGGGGGAGCACTCGGCTCGCCATTGCCGACATCGCGCGCCCACAGCAGCGCCGGAATGAGGGCGGCCACGCCGACGCACGCGCCGAGGATCCAGACCCCGGTCCATCCAGCAGCCGAGTAGAGCACGCCGGCGATCAGCGACCCGAGCGCACCACCGATGAAATAACAGATCATGTAAGCGCTGTTGATCCGGCTGCGCGCCTCCGGCGCGAGCTCGTAGATGATCGTCTGGTTGGTGATCTGCAGCCCCTGAACCCCCATGTCGATCAGGACGATCGCGATCGCGATCACAACCACCGTGCTGGAGCCGATGCCGGCGATCACGAAGGCGACGATGATCAGCACCGCCGAACCGATCGTCGTCGCTCGGCGGTGGCGATGGTCGGCAAGGCTGCCGGCGACGTTGGCAGCGAGGATGCCGATCAGTCCGAGCAGGCCGAAGAGACCGATCGCGCCGGTGCCGTAGTCGAACTTGGGCTCCGTCAGCAGGAACGCGAGTGTCGACCAGAGGATGCTGAAGGATCCGAATGCCATCGCCCCGAGCCACGCGCGCCGGCGCAGTTCCGGCATCGTGTTGAGGAGCCGCAGCGAGTCGGTCACCAGATGGCCGTAGGGCACCTGGGGCCGCTTGCCCTCCTGGGGAAGAACCACCAAGAGAAGGGCCGCGAAGAACACCATCACGCCTGCGGCGACCCAGTAGGCCGTCTCCCAGCTCGCGAATTCCGAGATGTAGCCCGACACGGTTCGCGAGAGCAGGACGCCGATCAGGAGACCGGTCATCATCCGTCCGAGAACATGGCCGCGGACCCCGGGCTCGGCAAGGTCGGCAGCGAACGGCAGCAGAATCTGCCCGCCGACTGCCGTCAGCCCGATCAGGCATCCGATGATCGCCAGCGTGGCGAACGACGGCGCCAGCGCCGCGAGGGCGAGGGCGACGGCTGAGGAGGCAAAGATGGCGCTGATGAAGGCCCTGCGCGGCAGCCGGTCGCCGAGCGGCACGATCAGGATCAGGCCGAGCGCGTAGAAGCCCTGAATCAGCGTGTTGCAGAGCGAACCGGAGAAGCTGCCGACACCGAATGCGGCCTTGATGTCCTCCAGCATCGGCTGGGCGTAGTAGAGATTCGCGACGATCGCGCCGGTCGCGACCGCCATGATGAAGAGCAGGAATCCCGTCAGCCTCGGGGCCGACCCTCCGCGAGCTGCCTGTGTGGGCTGGGAAACCTCTTCATGTGTCATATCCGTCAAGAACACCAGAGCCAGCAGACGGACACCGCTACGCGACGGCGCGCGGGGTAGGGTTGCGATCCTGATGGCACTGCGTCGATCGACGAGACCGGTGGGCTACGCACGCGCCACGCTGAGCGGCGTGGGCGGGGTTGCAGGCCGCCCGAGCGACTCGGTGGAGAGGTAACGGCGATGGGAGAGGTTCGCCAGCTCCCACGGCCCTACCGGCGCTTCCTGGGCCTGATCTCCGATCACGCGCCGGTCACGCGCGCCTTCATGCGCGCCGCCACGGCAGTCGATCCGATCCTGTTGAAGCTCAGCGGTGGCCGCGTGAGCCTCCCGCTCGGCCTGCCGACGCTGCTCCTGCGGACCACGGGAGCAAGGTCCGGCGAGCCGCGTGAGGCCCCGCTCCTCTACGCCCCAGATGGAGACCGAATCGTCCTGATCGCCTCGCAGGGCGGCGCTCCGCGCAACCCCGCCTGGTACCACAACCTCGTGGCCCACCCGGAGTGCGAAGTCCTCGCCACGCACGAGCGCAGCGGCAACTACATCGCCCGGCAGGCCGAAGGCGAGGAGCGCGAACGCCTGTGGCGGATCGCGATCGCCGTCTACTCCGGCTACGACACCTACGCCGCACGCGCCGGCGAGCGCCGCATCCCAGTGATGGTCCTCGAGCGCACGCAGGCCTAAGGGCGGCGTGGCGCGGATCCTCGTCACCCGCGCGATCCCCGGCCCGGCGCTGGCACGGCTCGCCGGAGGCGGGCATCAGGTGACGATCCTCCCGGGCGAGCTGCCCCCGGACCGCGCGACGCTGCTGGCGGCGGTCGCCGACGCTGAAGGTCTGCTCTGCATGCTCACCGAGCGCGTCGACGAAGAACTGCTCGCGGCGGCGCCGCAGCTCAGGGCGATCGCCAACTACGCGGTCGGCACCGACAACGTGGACCTCGCCGCCGCCGCGGCACGCGGCATCCCCGTCGGGAATACCCCCGACGTCCTCACCGACGCGACGGCAGACCTCGCCCTCGCGCTGCTGCTCGCGGTCGCGCGGCGCATCCCCGAGGCCGAGCGTGCGGTACGCGAGGGCACGTGGACGACCTGGCGCGCCGACGGCTGGCTCGGCCTGGAGCTACGCGGCGCGCAGCTGGCCGTCGTCGGCCCCGGACGCATCGGCCGGGCGACGGCGCAGCGTGCCCGGGCGTTCGGGATGGTCGTCGAGCAGGTCGGGCGTGATGCTGACCTCCACGCCGCGCTTGGCCGCGCGGACGCGGTCTCCCTACACGTCCCGCTCAGCGACGCCACACGCCACCTCATTGATGCCGCCGCGCTCGCGGCGATGAAGCCCGGGGCGATCCTCGTGAACACCTCCCGCGGCGGCGTCGTCGATCAGGCGGCGTTGGCAGCGGCGCTGCACAGCGGCCATCTGGGCGGAGCCGGGATCGACGTGATGACCCCGGAGCCGCTGCCGCCCGACGATCCGCTACTCGCAGCGCCGAATCTCATCGCCGTCCCCCACATCGGGTCGGCGACCCACGCCGCACGGGCGCAGATGACGCGCCTCTGCGTCGAGAACCTGCTCAGCG
>WLNG01000148.1 GCA_009699915.1 Actinomycetota bacterium | reverse complement strand
TGCTGACAGTGCCGACGTCCTATCCGTCTGCTCAGTCGAGTCGGTTCTCGATCTGGAGCGGTGCTCCTGGCCCGGGCTGCGCCTCGGCGGGCGCGGCGGACGGCGACGGCGCATCGATGCCCAGGGCCGCGGAGAGCTCGCCCGACTCGTGCATCTCGGTGACGATGTCGCAGCCGCCGACGAACTCGCCGCCGGCGAAGAGCTGGGGGATCGTCGGCCAGTTCGAGAGCGCAGAGAGCTCCTGGCGGATGCGCGGGTCGGGGAGGACGTCGACGGCCGCGAAGCGGGCGCCAAGGTCCTGAAGTGCGGCGACCGTCCGCGCCGAGAAGCCGCACATCGGCTGCTCGGGGGAGCCCTTCATGAAGAGGATGACCTCGTTCTCCCTGATCGCCTCGGCGATCGCATCACGCAGGTCGTTCGTCTCGCTCATGGGGTCTCCGTCCGCAGGGAAAGGGCGTGAATGGGGCCACCGATCTCGCCCTCGGCAAAGATCCCATAGACGAGGCGGTGCTGCTCGATCCGGCCGATGCCGGCGAAGGCGTCGGAGACGACGCGGGCGCTGAAATGCACGTTGTCGTCACTCTGCACCTCGGCCCGGGAACCGGGAATCCCGGCCTCGATCCGCGCTCTGATCTCGTCTGGAGTGGCCATTCTCCAACAGGGTAGAGCGTCGCTATACTTCGTGAAGTCATGGGCGTCGACATCACCTACAAGGCCAAGGGCGTCACCTTCACCGATCTGGGTGCGGAGAAGGTCCTTGAGTACCTCACCGCGCAGGGTTCGGACGTCGCCGTCGCCGGCCTGCGGGTGGGCGTCAAGGGCGGCGGATGCTCCGGCTTCCAGTACCAGCTTGCCTTCGATGAGCAGCGCGGGGACGACGTCGTCTTCGAGGACCACGGTCTGAAGCTCCTCGTCGACCCGCAGAGCATCTCGTACGTCGACGGCTCGCAGATCGACTACGTCGACTCGCTCACCGGTGCTGGATTCCAGGTGAATAACCCGAATGTCGTGGCCGCCTGCGGCTGCGGCTCCTCGTTCCAGGTCAAGGACGAGGAAGCAGAGCCCGTCTCCGCGATCTGACGCCGTCAGGCGCGGGTCCGCTCGAGCGACCACCAGAGCACCCTGCAGGCGGCGGTCCGATGCGGCCGCCACGGCTGCGCGAGCTTCGTGAGCATCGCCGGTGTGGGGAGGTCGTCGAGCCGCCATGCCAGCTGCACGGCGCGCCGGACGCCGAGGTCCCCGACCGCCAGGACGTCAGGCCGGCCGAGCTGGAACATGAGGAACATGTGCGCCGACCATTCGCCGATCCCTTTCACGGCGGTCAGCTCGCGGATGAGTTCCTCATCGGGCAGCGTCGCGACGTGGTCGAGGTCGAGCTCGCCGGATTCGACGTGCTCGGCTAGCGAGCGCAGGTAGGAGAGCTTCGCCTTCGAGAGGCCAGCGGCCGATCGCAGCGCCTCCGGCTCGGTCTCGAGGATCTCCCGCGGCGTGGGCGGACGGCCTTCGAAACGGGCGAGCAGCCGCTCGTGGATCGTGCGCGCCGCCGCCGTGGAGAGCTGCTGGCCGACGATCGCGCGCACCAGCGCCGCGTAGTGGCTGGGCTGGGGGTCGCGCGCGGGGAGGACCTCGCCAGCGGTCGCGTCACCGAGCAACCCGGCGAGGATCGGGTCGGCCTCGCGCAGGTGCCGCAGGGCCGCCGCCGCGCCACTCACGCGGGCCTCAGGCGTGATCGCCGACGACGACGGCATCGCCGTCGAGCGCCGCGAGCGCACGCTCGACCGACATCCGGATGCAGGTGAAGCTCGGGGTGTCGCGTTCGGTGTACGCGGAGGCCTCGGTCGGGCGCAGCCCGTGGACGAGGTCCATAAATGCGCCCGGGTCGTCGGTGTCGAATGCGACGACGAACTCTTGATCGTCGAGCCCGAACGAGTAGCTGGTGTGGTTGTCGACCATCGGCCACTCTCTCGCCTTCTCGATGTGGCCCTGCATAATCCGCCAGCGCTCGCGCGGGTCCATGGTGTACCAGGCGCGGGTCTTCACGAACGGGTAGACGAAGACGTACTTGCCCCGGAAGGGGCGCGGCACATGACGCTCCTCATCGGAGTACTCGGAGCCCTTGCGCATCCCGAGGTAGCTGTAGGGCACGTCGCACCACTGCATCAGGCCGCTCTGATTGAGCACCACTCCGAACTCGTGGATGCGCTCGAGGTTCTCAACCTCCAGCGAGAGCATCATGTCCGCGTCGCCGCGAATCCCGACGAGCGAGAAGGCCTGCAGGAGGTGATCGACGCCGATGTCGTTGCAGGCCGCGAGGAACTCGGCCTTGTGCTCCTGCCGGGTCTCCTCATCGAGCCGGCGCCAGGCCGGATCGAGCTTGAGAAAGCGGTAGGACACGAAGTGACGCGCGGACATGGCTGCTGACCTCCTCGGGGCTGCGGGACGTACCGTGCAGGCACGCGCCGCTCTGAGGGTCAGAATACCCGGCAATGCCCGCTCGGCTGACCAGCCCCGCGCGCGTGCTCGCGGCACTCGCCGCGTGCGCCGCCGCGGCACTCTCGCTGCTGCCCGCGTCTGCGCATGCGCAGACGCAGCCGAGGACGACCGCCTCGCCGGGCGCCATCGTGGTCGCCTTTCTCCCGCTGCCGGACGTCTTCACGGTCGAGGAGGGAGCCGAGCCGCCGCCGGAACTCGACCCCGTTCTCGGTCGCCTCGATCTGATCGGGCCACTCGCCCTCGGGCTCAGCAGTGCATCGCAGGGGTCCTACGACGCGATCCAGGCGTTGCTCGACATCGGGCAGGGGACGCGCGTCTCGCTGGCGACCTACACCCCGAAGCGCCCGCCCGAGCTGCGCCTCACGCAGGATGCTGCCGGCGGCTGGCGCATCGACGGCTGGCAGCTCCAGCGGGAGCGGGCCGCGAGTGCTCCCGCAGAGCTCACGCCCGGGCTGCTCGGGTCGCTGGCCGGGAGCGGGATCGCGTACGCCGGGGTCGCCGGGCGCAGCCAGCGCGAGGCGATCGTCGCCGCCGACGGGGATGGCCGCATCGCCGCTGTCTCGCTCGGGCCGGCATCCGATGTCGCCGCGCGCACGCTCGCGCTGCTGCGCATGCATCGGGTCGTCGTCGCCGGCCTGCCGACCGGCGAGCGCGGCAACGAGGCGGTGCGCCAGCTGACGGAGGCTCGGCGTCCTCAGGACCTGCTGATCGTGATGCAGACGCCGCCGCTGACCGGGCGCGCGCAACTGCTGCCGACCGGTGTAGCGGGCCTGCCCGGTGGGGCGGGGGCGCTGACCTCCTCGACGACGCACCTCAAGGGCATCATCGCCGGCATCGACGTGCTGCCCACCGTCCTTGGGCATCTCGGCGTCGCCGTCCCGGACACCGTCAAGGGACAGCCGATGCGCACCAAGGGCGCCCATGACGCGGTGGCGCTGGAGCGGCTCGCTGATCGCTTGCGCGTTGTGCTGCCGCGGCGGCTTGCGGGCTTCTGGACCTTTCTCGGCGCCTGGCTGATCCTGCTGCTGATCGCGCTGCTGGTCTCCGAGCGGCGTGGCCGGCGCTGGGCGATGCGGGTCGGGGCGCTCGGCGTGCTGTGGCTGCCGACGGTGGCCTTCCTCAACGCCGTGCTGCGACCTGCGCGGCTGCTGGAGCTGCTGCTGACGGCGCTGCTCGCGCTCGCGCTCGGCGGGCTCACCGATCGCCTCGTGCGTTTCCCGCGGGCGCCTGCGGTCCCGGCGATCGTCGCGCTCGTCACCTGTGCCGTCGACCTGGCTTTCGGCTCGCCGCTGATCATTCGCAGCGTCTTGGGACCCAACCCGCTCTTCGGCTCGCGCTTCTACGGTCTGGGCAACGAGCTCGAGTCGGCGATGGCCTCGCTGCTGCTGGTCGCGCTCGCCGCGAGCCTCCATGGCCGCGGCCGATCCTGGCGCGCGGTCGGCGTGATCGCCGCCGCCGGGGTCGCGCTGTCGTTGATCGTCGGAGCCGGACGGCTCGGTGCCGATGTCGGGGGTGTGATCACCGTGCTCGCCGGTGCAGCGGTCGCGGCGCTGCTGATGCTGCCCGGGGGCGTCACGAAGCGCGCGATCGCAGTGGCGATCGCCGCACCGGTGCTCGGCCTCGCCGCTCTCGCGGCGATCGACCTAGCCGGTGGGGGCGACTCGCACTTCACGCGCACGGTCTTGCGCGCGGACGGTTCGGGCGCTCTGTGGGATGTCGTCGCGCGGCGGTACGAGCTGGCAGGCAGGCAGGCCATCCGCGGTTTCATGCCGGTCGTCACGCTGGTCGCGGCGCTGTCGATCGCCGTCGCGATCCGCCGGCGGAGGCTGATCCTCGAG
>WLNG01000147.1 GCA_009699915.1 Actinomycetota bacterium | reverse complement strand
TCCGTCCCGCGCCCGCCGCGATGAAGAGCACGCCGAGCAGAAGCCCGACGGCGAGCGCGCCGCCCCCGCCGGCCAGCGTGCGGACAATCATCGCCACGCCGAGAACGATCAGCGCCAGCGACGTGAGCACCGTGAGGCGTCGCCGCACGTCGTGTCCCTGAGGTGGGCTCATCGGGCCGGCGACCCCGCTGCCGCGCGACGATCCTGCGGATCGGTCTGGATGATCACGCGGCACGGGCGCTCGGCGAGGACGGTCTCGAGCGTCTTCCCGAAGACCGAGCCGGCCTGACGCGGCGGTAGCGGCATGACGATCGCTCTTGCCCGGAGCTGCAGGGCCTCATCGACGATCAGGCGTCCGGCCTGACCGGCGCGCACCTTCTGCCAGCGGCCGGTCACCTGCCTGCTGCCCTCAAGGCGCGCCCGTTCGATCATCGCTTGCGCGGCCGCCTCCTGCTCGGGCATCTCCGCGTCGATCGGCGAGGATGCAGGCACGACGATCGGGACGAGGAGGTGGATACCCCGCCGGCGCCTGGCGGCCATACGCACGGCCGTGGCGAGAGCACCGGGCGAGGGCGCGCGCGGGTCGAGCACGAGCAGCACGGAGTCGTATTCAGCCTCGTGAGCCACCAGCGATACAGGCATGTCCACGCGGACCGTCTGGGTGAGGCTGAGGCCATGATGCCGACGGAACGCCGGATAGAAGACGCAGCCGACCACGAGCCAGCCGATTCCGGCCGCGGCGACGTCCACGTGCAGGAAAGTTACGACGAGGAATGCGAGCCCGGTGCCAAGCGCTCCGAAGACCGCGAAGAGCGGAACGTCCACCCCGCGCACGCGCAGGTTCCCCGGCCCCCGGTAGGGCCGGTCGGCATCCGGTTTCGAGCGCCTGAGCTGAATGACCGCGAGATTGGCGATCGTGAATGAGAGCATCGCCCCGAACGCGTACATGTTGCCGAGGAAGTCGGCCTTCCCGGGGATCATCGCCACGCAGGCGATCGCCCCGAAGATCAGGATGCCGATCCACGGCGTGCCGAAACGGGGATGCAGCCGCCGCAGGCTGTCGGGGACCTGGCGGTGGACGCCCATCGAGTAGACGAGCCGCGAGACGCCGATGATTCCGGCGTTGGTCGCGATGAAGAGGATCGTGGCGGCCAGCAGCCCGACGTAGATCTGTGCCGCTCCCTGCAGCGGGCCAAGGTCGATCTGTTTCACGACTCCGAGGATCGGGTCACCGGCGAACCCGCCCTGGCTCTCTGGCAATCCCAGCAGCGTGCTGTAGCTGCCGTCCGGCTGCTTGGTGACCGGCAGCGCGGAGAGCGCGACCGCAGGCAGGACCGCGTAGATCGCGAAGACTGCGATGACGACACGGTTGATCGCCTTCGGGATCGTCGTGCGCTCGTCCTTGGCCTCCTCGGCCATGTTCGAGATCGTCTCGATGCCGGTGTAGGCGATCATGCCGATCGGGATCGCGAGGAAGAAATCCTTCCACGTCGGCGCGATCCCGAACTGGACGCTGTCGATCAGGGTCTGTGGCGAGAAGACCAGGATCACGCCGACCAACACCAGGAGCAGCTGCGTCGCGAAGTCCAGTACCGCGAGCAGAATGTTCACGCCGGCCGACTCCTTCGCCCCCACGACGTTCACGAGCGAGAGGACGGCGACGACCCCGACACCGAAGATGACGTCCGCAGGCGAGGAGCGCAGCGGTTCCCAGAAGAGTCCGCCGATGTAGTGCGGGACGAAGAACGCCGAGATCGCGATCGTGATCGTGTAATTGAGCATCTGCGCCCAGGCGGCGAAGAAGCTCCAGAACTCGTTGAAGGCGTGGCGGGCGAAGCTCGACGAGCCACCGGCCTCCGGGTACATCGCAGTCGCCTCCGCGTACGTCGACGCGACGAGGTAAAAGAGGAACCCCGAGATGATGAAGACGAGCGGCGTGAGCCCCAGCGCGAACGACGCGACCAGGCCGAGCGCGTAATAGATCGACGAGCCGACGTTGCCGTAGGCGGTCGCGAAAAGCGCGTTGACGCCGAGGACGCGCTGAAGTCCGTGGAGGCGTCGCTGCGCCATCTAGAGAAGGAGGTCCATCGCGGCCAACGAGGAGTCTACGACGGCCACCGGAGGTGGCCGCTCATCAGGCGACGCCGAGGTCCCCCGCCACCGCTGAGAGGGCTTCGCCGATCGCGGCGGTCCCGGCCTCGATGTCCTCCTGCGTTGCCACGAGCGGCGGCGAGATGGCGACGGCATCGCCAAGCATCCGGGTCAATACGCCCCGGTCGCGTGTCTGCGCAAAGACGCGCATCGGGATGTCCGGGTGTGCGGCCAGCGCCTCACGATCGAACGCGACCGCCGCGAGCGAGCCGATGCCGGTTCGCAGCTCACCGACGAGCGGAGCCCCCTCGAGGCCCGCGAATGCGCCGATGATCTGCTCTTCGAGCTCGATGCTGCGCTCGAGTAGCCCTTCGCGCTCAAAGATGTCGAGGTTGGCGTGCGCTGCGGCACACGCGGTGGTGTGCCCGGAGTAGGTCTGGCCGTGGCGGAACCAGAGACCATCACCCTCCCAGAACGGCTCTGCGATCTTCCCGCTGATCACCACGCCGCCGAGCGGGACGTACCCGCTGGTGATGCCCTTCGCAAAAGTGATCATGTCGGGCTGCAGGCCGAGACGCTCGACGCCCATCCACGTACCAAGCCGCCCGAAGGCGCTGATCACGCAGTCGGCGATGAACAGCGCCCCGTGGCGCCTGCAGAGCTCCTGGAGCCCCTGCAGATATCCGGGCGGCACGCGATGGACGCCGCCGGCGCCGATCACAGGCTCAGCGATCACTGCGGCGACGCGATCCGGTCCGACGCTGGTGAACTGCGCCTCGAGCGCCTCAAGGTTGTCCCAAGGGACCTGCGAGGTCTCCGGGTCCATCGGCCCCATCCCGTCACGGTTGACGGCGATGCCTCCAAGGCTCGTGCCGAGTCCGTGGGTGCCGTGGTACCCCTGGGTTCGGGAGATGACGTGCATGCGGTCGGGCTGGCCGATGGCGTTGAAGTACCTCCGCGCGAGCTTCACCGCCGTATCCACCGCATCGCCGCCGCCGGAACCGAAGAAGATGCGGGGGTCGTCGACGACGCCCTCGGCGTAGCCCGCGATCCGTTCCGCGAGCGAGGTCGCGGGAGCCGAGGTGAACGCACCGAACGCTGAATAGCTGGCGAGCTCGCGCATCTGCGCTGCGGCCGCGTCAGCGATCTCACCGCGACCGTGGCCGACAAGCACGCACCAGAGGCTGGCGCAGGCATCGAAGTAGCGTTTGCCGTCTGCATCCCAGACATGCGCCCCCGCGCCCCGGGTGATGACGAACTCGTTCCGGCGCACCTGGGACATCAGAGCGAACGGATGCCAGAACCGCGTATCTGCAGACATGGCTTCAATCTATCCGCCAACGACGAAGGGCCGCCTCGCGGCGGCCCTCCGGGCGCGGGGAACCTGTCCCTCGAGCCTCAGGTGATGATCGGGATGATGAGAATCGCGACGATGTTCGCGACCTTGATCATCGGGTTGATGGCGGGACCAGCGGTGTCCTTGAACGGGTCGCCGACGGTGTCGCCGGTCACCGACGCAGCGTGGGCCTCGGATCCCTTGCCGCCGAAGGCGCCGTCCTCGATCAGCTTCTTGGCGTTGTCCCAGGCGCCTCCGCCTGCGGTCATCATGACGGCGAAGAAGAAGCCGACGATGATGACGCCCATCAACAGGCCGCCCAGGGCAGTGATGGAAATCAGGCCGACGACCGTCGTGATGACGATCGGGATCAGCGACGGGATGATCATCTCGCGCTGCGCGGCCTTCGTGACGATGTCCACGCACGCGGCGTAGTCCGGCAGTTCGGTGCCCTCCATGATCCCGGGCTTCTCACGGAACTGGCGACGGACCTCTTCGACGACGGCGCCGCCGGCACGGCCGACTGCCTCCATCGAAAGCGCTGCGAAGAGCGTGACCATCATGCCGCCGATGAGCAGACCCATCAGGACCGCCGGATCATCGATGCCGAAGCCGCCGAGTATCTCCTTCTTTGGCAGCTCAGCCTTGAACCCAGCGAAGAGCACGATCGCGGCCAGGACCGCCGAACCGATCGCGTAGCCCTTGGTGACGGCCTTCGTCGTGTTGCCGACCGCGTCGAGCGGGTCGGTGACGTCGCGGACCTCCTGCGGCATGTCCGCCATCTCGGCGATGCCGCCGGCGTTGTCGGTGATCGGCCCGAACGCATCGAGCGCGACGATCAGGCCGGTCAGCGAGAGCTGGCCCATGACGGCCACGCCGATGCCGTAGATGCCCTGGCTGCCGCCACCGGCGAGCTTCCAGGAGGCCAGGATGCCGAGCACGAGGACCAG
>WLNG01000146.1 GCA_009699915.1 Actinomycetota bacterium | reverse complement strand
TCTCCAGGCCGTCCTCACGCAGGCGTCGCATTCCGTTGTGCACGGCCACCTCGGCGATGCGGTCGGTGGATGCGCGTTCGATCGCCAGGTCGCGGATCTCCGCGGTGATCGGCATCACTTCGTAGAGGCCGATCCGACCGCGGTACCCGGTGCCCGAACACCGCGTGCAACCCACGGCCTCGTAGGCCTCGATGTCGATGCGGCTGCTGAAACCATGATCTCGCAGGGCGGCGGCCGTGATGATCGTCGGCGCCTTGCACTGGGGGCAGAGTGTGCGTGCCAGACGCTGCGCAACGACGCAGCTGACGGCGCTCGACACCAGGAACGGCTCGATTCCCATCTCGATCAGCCGCGTGATGGCACTCGGCGCGTCATTGGTATGCAGCGTCGAGAGGACCATGTGTCCGGTAAGTGCGGACTCGATCGCGATCTGCGCCGTCTCGCGGTCGCGGATCTCACCGACCATGATGATGTCGGGATCCGCACGCATCATCGCTCGCAGACCGTTGGCGAAGGTCAGGCCTGCTCGCGGATTGATCTGAATCTGCGTGATCCCCTCGATCTGGTACTCGACCGGGTCCTCGATCGTGATGATGTTCTTCTCGATCGAGTTCAGCATCGTCACGCCGGTGTACAGCGTCGTCGACTTGCCCGAGCCGGTCGGTCCCGTTGCGAGGACCGCCCCATAGGGCCGCGCGATCGCAGCGCTGAACGTCTCCCGGTCGTGCTCAAGGAAGCCGAGCTTCTCGAGATCGAGCTCGACGATTCCTGACTGATCGAGGATGCGGATCACAACGCTCTCCCCATGGACGCTGGGCAGCGTGACCACACGCAGGTCGATGTGCTTGCCGTCGATCTGCAGGCCGACGCGGCCGTCCTGGGGAATGCGGCGCTCGGCGATATCGAGCTCCGACATGATCTTCACGCGGCTGATCGCGCCGGGCACCATGCGACGAGGGATCGTCGCCGACTCCTGGAGGACGCCGTCGATCCGCAGGCGCACGCGCAGATCGCGTCCGTCCGGCTCGAGATGGATGTCCGATGCCCCGCGCTCGACGCCCTGGGCGATGATCCCATTGATCAGCTTGATCAGCGGCGCGTCGTCGGCGCTGTCACGCAGCTCGACGACCTCCGCATCCTCGTGCTGCTCATCGACCAATGCCGCGGACTGAACGACTTCGTCGAGTCGGGTGAGCCGCGTGACCAGGGACTGGATGTCGTCACGCGCCGCTACTGCCGGGCGCACGTCGTGTCCCGTGAGCATCGCGATCTCGTCGATGGCGAGCACGTTCTGCGGGTCTGCCATCACCAGCAGGAGGGCGTTGTCGCCGCTGAAGGCAATCGGCACCGCCTCGTAGCGCTTGGCCTGCGCCGACGTGATGAGGTTCGCCGCCGCCATGTCGACGCGGAAGGCGCTGAGGTCGATGTGATCGAGTCCGTGACGCTCGGCGACCGCGCGCGACAGCGCCTCCTGCGTGATCACGCCCCCGCCGATCAGCGCGGCCTCGAGCGTCGTGCCCTGCGTGCGCGCCTCCTCACTGGCACGTTCGACGCGCGCTGGATCCGCAAGCTCCAGTTCGACGACAACGTCCTTGAGGAACCGCGTGCCGGTGCGGCTGCGCGGCGTCGTGACCCCATTCCAAGCCTCGCCGGCGGGCTCGGGAATCGGGACTCCTGCGCTACCACCTGCCTCGTGCGCCTCCGCGAGCGGATCGATCTCCAGGTGGCTGATCTGTGCGGGCGATTCGTCGCGCATGTCGTTGCGGTGACCTAGGCGTCGCGCACTGCGGCGCGCATCACCTCGATCGGTGCCTGCAGACCGGTCCAGGCCTCCAGGCTGAGAGCCCCCTGCTGAACCAAGATCTCCGCCCCGTCAACCGTTGTGCAGCCCGCGCGGGCTGCAGCCGCGAGGACGAGGGTCGGCGTCGAGCGGTAGACGAGATCCACCACGGTGGCGTATGTAGACAAATATTCGGCAGAAACGGGGAGATCCTTGAGTTCGCCCCCCGATGATGCAAGACCGACGGCAGTGCAGTTCACCAGCAGATCGGCCTCGGCCGCGTCGTCGGTGACACGCGCACCGAGCTCCTCGGCGAGCCGCTCGGCGCGAGGCCGCGTGCGATTCCACACAGCGACCTGGACCCCAGCCGCTACCAGCGCCCACACCACGGCCCGCGCACTGCCCCCGGCCCCGAGCACCAGCGCGCGCGACCCGGGCCGCGGGATTTCGGGGAGCGCGGCGAGGAACCCCGGCGCGTCCGTGTTGTCTGCGTGGATGGCGCCGTCGGCGCTGAAGCTCAGCGTGTTCGCTGCGCCGATCGCGCGCGCCCGCTCACTCGCGAGATCGGCAAGTGCGAGCGCCGCCTCCTTGTGGGGGATCGTGACATTGGCACCGCGAAACCCGGCGCCCCGAAGGCCGCGGACGGTCTGCGGGAAGAGCTCCGGTGGTACCGGGAGCGCTTGATAGCGCCAGTCGTCGAGGCCGAGCGAGGCGAGCGCGGCGTTCTGCATCTGGGGCGACCGGCTGTGCGCGACCGGCCAACCGAGCACGCCGAGCCTCGTCGCGGCTAGCGCTTCGGGCATGTCGACGGATCCTTGCCGCCGAGCGCTGCGCGCTTGCTGTTGTAGGCGGCGACGTCGCGCTGGAACTCGGCGTCGGTCTTCGAGAATGCGTGTGCGCCGTTGCCGCACGGCTTCACGACGTAGAAGAGAAAGCCCGTGCGCTCCGGATTCGCCGCAGCCTTGAGCGATGCGAGCCCCGGGTTGCCGATCGGAGTCGGCGGCAAACCGAGCCTGCTGCGGGTGTTGTAGGGATTGTCCCCGGCGAGTTCGGAGGCGAGCAGCGGACGCGTCCAATTGTCATACCCATATCTCGTCGTCGCGTCGATCCCGAGCGCGATGCGGTCACGCAGGCGGTTGTAGATCACGCTTGCGACCCGCCGGCGCTCCTTCGCGAGCGCCGTTTCGCGCTCGATCATCGAGGCGATGATGACGACGTCGTAAGCGCTGAGGTTCTTCGACTTCGCATAGCTGAGGTCCAGCTTGCCGAACCGGTCCTGGAAGGCCGTGAGCTGGTCGGTGACCAGGCGCGCCGAGGTCGCCGGGAGCGGTAGCTCGTAGGTCGCTGGGAACAGGAAGCCCTCGAGGCTGCGCGTCCCGCGCGGCGCGCCGTAGTCCCGCGGATTCAGCGTCCCTGAACGCCGCGAGGCCTCGAGATAGCTCCCCTGGACGCCGGCCGCCTTCACCTTCGGGGCGATCTCGCGCCGCCCCGGTCCTTCCGGGAGCGTGATGCGCAGGACCTTTGCCTGCTCCTGCTGCGGCGCCGCGGTCAAGACGGCGAGCGCCGCGCCATTGCTCATGCCGCGACGCAGGGTGTAACGACCGGACCGCAGGTTGCCCTTCTCGCCGGCGATGGCGGCGCGCAGCGAGAAGAAGAAGCCCGAAGACACGACGCCCCTGCTCGCGAGGACGTCGCCGACCTCCCGAGCGCCGGCGCCCTGCGGGATGCGCACCGACACGACACCCGATCCGTCTCCCTTGAACGGCGTGAAGATCGAGAGCCAGAAGAACCCGAGCACACCGACGAGCAGCACGGCGCAGGCGAGCAGCAGCCAGCGCAGGCCGAGGCGTCGCCGCAGGCGAGGGCCGCGCTCAGGCGGCGTGGCCTGCGGGCGCGAGGCGGAGACCGTGCCCAGCGGCACCTCGATCTCCCCGGAGAGCCGCCGGCGCTCGCGCTCGATCCGCGCGGTCTCGCGCTCGTCGCGGCTGCGATCGCTCACGCGCGGATCCCGTGTTCATGGCCGTGACGCGCGAGCCAGTCATCGAGCAGCACCGCGGCGGCACGGGAATCCTCGGAGGACCCTCCCTCCGCGCCGGTGCGCTGCGCGATCGCAGTTGTGAAGCGTTCGTCGAAGAGGTCGACGGGGATGCCGCCGAGCGCGGAGCGCAGGCGATCGGCGAACCGCCGGGTCTCCAGCGTCTGGTCGGAGTCGCCACCCGAGAGCGAGAGCGGCAAGCCCAGCACGACCCGCTCCACGTTCTGCGTGCGCACGAGCTCCCCGAGCGCCCGCAGCCCGGCCTTCGTCGCCGGCCGCAGCACCGGCTCAATCGGCGATGCGAGCGTCCCGGTCGGGTCGCTCAGCGCACAGCCGCAGCGAGCGGAGCCGTAGTCGAGGGCGAGGACGCGCATCAGCTCACGCGAGCGCTGCCTCGATCGTCGCGTGGGCCGCCGCGAGAGCATCCGCGAGCTTTTCCGGGTCGCGGCCGCCGGCCTGCGCCATCGTGTCCTTGCCACCGCCGCCGCCACCCGCCACCTGCGCCGCCGCACGGACGACGTCGCCGGCGCGCACCCCGCGATCGACGAGTGCGGGTGTCACCGCTGCGACGAGCTGGACACGGCCG
>WLNG01000145.1 GCA_009699915.1 Actinomycetota bacterium | reverse complement strand
GCGGACGAACACCTCGGTCTACGACCCGACGACCGGCGCGCAGACGGAGATCAACGAGCGTGGTCCTGAGGTCAGCGCCCAGGAGATCGAGCTGTTCCAGGACAAGCTCCTCTACCTCGCTCGCGGGGCGGACATCGTCGTCATCGCGGGGTCGTTGCCGCGCGGCGTTGATCCTGGGATCTACGCCGACCTGATCCGCGAGCTGCGCGAGTTGGGCGTGACGACCGTCGTCGATGCGGAGGGCGAGCCGATGCGCCTCGCCGTCCGGGCCGAGCCGGATGTCATCTCGCCGAACGTGCTCGAGGCCGAGGAGCTCGTCGGCCAGGAGTTTAATGACGAGGACGACCGGATCGCCGCAGTCACCTCGCTCTGCGCGCTCGGTGCGCGTGAAGCCATCGTCACCCTTCCCGACGGTTGCGTCGCCCGCGTTCTGGAGGACGGTGCCCCCGCGCTGCGACGGATGTGGATCGAGCCACGAGAGGCGGTCGCGTCCCGTGGCGCCGGCGACTCGTTCCTCGCGGGTTACGTCGCCGCGCGCTACAGCGGGTCGACGGCTGAGGACTGTCTGCGCTTTGCAGTCGCCTGCGGCGCCGAGTCGACGCAGCATCTGGGGGCCGGGCTCGTCGATCCCCTCAGTGTCGAGCGGTTGCTCGCCGAGGTCCGCCCGGAGGCTCCCGAGGCCTCCGCGCAGGTCCTCTGAGCCTTCGGTCCGCTGGTATGCTCGAACGGTGGTCGGTTGCCGCCGCCACGGTGCCAGCGAGCATCGTCCTCGCCCCGCAGACGCGGGGCTGTTTCGTCCGCCTCGACGCATAGGATCATTCGATGGAGCTTGAGATTGGCCGCGGAAAGAAGGCCCGCCGCGCCTACGGATTTGACGACATCGCGATCGTGCCCTCACGGCGCACGCGCGATCCCGACGATGTGGACATCAGCTGGAAACTGGGTCCCTATCGATTCGAGCTGCCGCTGCTCGCATCGGCGATGGACGGGGTCGTCTCGCCGCGCACGGCCACCGCTATCGGCAAGCTCGGCGGGCTCGCCGTACTGAACCTCGAGGGAATCTTCACGCGCTACGAGGACGCCGAGGAGCAGCTCGAGCGGATCGCCGGCCTTCCCAAGGATGTCGCTACGCAGGAGATGCAGGCGATCTACCAGGAGCCGGTCAAGCCGGAGCTGATGCGCCAGCGGATCGAAGAGATCAAGGCCAGCGGGGTCGTGACGGCCGCCTCGCTGACGCCCCAGCGAGTCACCGAGCACTGCGAGATGGTCCTCGAGGCCGGCCTCGACATCCTCGTGATCCAGGGGACGGTGGTCTCGGCAGAGCACGTGTCAAAGAGCACCGAGCCGCTGAACCTCAAGGAGTTCATCGCCGCGCTGCCCGTCCCCGTCATCGTCGGCGGCTGCGCCAGCTACCACACGGGGCTCCATCTGATGCGGACCGGAGCGGCCGGTGTCCTCGTCGGCGTCGGCCCGGGGGCCGCGTGCACCACCCGCGGCGTCCTCGGACTCGGCGTCCCGCAGGCGACCGCGATCGCCGACGTCGCGGGAGCACGCTCGACGCACATGCTCGAGACCGGCGACTACGTCCAGGTGATCGCCGACGGAGGAATGCGCACCGGTGGCGACGTCGCGAAGGCGATCGCCTGCGGCGCCGACGCCGTGATGATCGGCTCGCCGCTTGCCAGGGCCTACGAGGCCCCCGGCCGCGGGTTCCACTGGGGGATGGCGACCTTCCATCCGACCCTGCCCCGAGGCGCGCGCGTACAGACGATTCAGAACGGCTCACTCGAGGAGATCCTCAGCGGCCCGGCCCACGAGAACGACGGCACGTTCAACCTCATGGGGGCTCTGCGCACCTCGATGGCCACCTGCGGGTACCAGGACATCGCCGAGTTCAACCGTGCCGAGCTGATGGTCGCGCCGTCCCTCCAGACCGAGGGCAAGCTGCTCCAGACCTCGCAGCAGGTCGGCATGGGCAGCCGTGGAACCGCGCGTCCGGCCGGTGCCGAGAGCGGCGCCGACAAGGCCGCCTCGCTGACCTCGACCGGCGCCTAGGCCGGGGCGCAGCGTGAGCGAGCGCCATCTGGGCGAGGACCACTCCGTCGTAACGGCCGATGTGGCGGCGACCGAGTTCGCCGATGAGTCGGCGCCGATCGAGCTTCCGCTGGACGCCGACGGCGTCGTGGTCCTCGACTACGGCGGCCAGTACTCCCAGCTCATCGCGCGGCGCGTGCGCGAGTGCGGCGTCTTCTCCGAACTCCTCCCACACCATGTCGGCGCGGAGGAGGTCGCGCGCCGAGCTCCGAAGGGCCTGATCCTCTCCGGTGGACCAGCCTCGGTCTATTCACCCGATGCGCCCAAGCTCGAACCGGGGCTGCTGGAGCTCGGCATCCCCGTGCTGGGCATCTGCTACGGAATGCAGCTGATCGCGGCTGATCTCGGCGGCCGCGTTGAGAGCGCGCCGGTCGGCGAATATGGGCGCTCGCAGCTGACCGTCCACGAACAGGGAATCCTCTTCGCAGGGCTACCTGAGGAGCAGCCCTGCTGGATGTCCCATCGGGACACCGTGTACGAGGCTCCGCCCGGCTTCGCGGCGCTCGCCTCCTCGACGCAGTCTCCGGTGGCGGCGTTCGAATCCCGCGAGCGCGGGATCTACGGCATCCAGTTCCACCCCGAGGTCGTCCACACCCCGTACGGCCAGGACGTCCTCAAGCGCTTCCTGCGAGACGTCTGCGGCTGCGCGATGGACTGGTCGGCCGCGGGCATCGTCGAGGAGCAGATCGCACGCATCCGCGCCCAGGTCGGGAACGGGAAGGTCATCTGCGGACTCTCGGGCGGGGTTGACTCGTCGGTCGCCGCCCTGCTCGTTCACCGCGCGATCGGCGACCAGCTGACCTGCGTCTTCGTCGATCACGGGATGATGCGCAAGAACGAGGGAGCGCAGGTCGTCGAGACCTTCCGCGACCACTTCAAGGTGCCGCTTGTCGCCGTCGATGCGGAGGATCGTTTCCTGACGCGCCTCAAGGGCGTGACCGAGCCCGAGCAGAAGCGCAAGATCATCGGCGCTGAGTTCATCCGAGTCTTCGAGGAGGAGGCCGAGAAGCTCGGTAACGCGAACTTCCTCGTGCAGGGGACGCTCTACTCCGACGTCATCGAGTCCGGCGGGGGTACGGGAGCGTCGACGATCAAGTCGCACCACAACGTCGGCGGGCTGCCCGACGATCTCAAGTTCGAGCTCGTGGAGCCGCTGCGGGCGCTCTTCAAAGATGAGGTGCGCGCCGTCGGCACGGAGATCGGCCTGCCCGAGCGGATGGTCTGGCGCCAGCCGTTCCCCGGCCCGGGCCTCGCGATCCGCATCGTCGGCGGCGAGGCGACAAAGGAGCGCCTCGACCTGCTGCGTGACGCCGACCACATCCTGCAGGACGAGATCCGCAATGCGGGTCTCTACCGCGATCTCTGGCAGTCGTTCTGCGTTCTGCCGGATGTGCGCACGGTCGGCGTCCAAGGCGATGAGCGCACGTACGGCTATGTGGTCGTTATCCGCGCCGTCACCAGCGATGACGCGATGACTGCGGACTGGGCGCGCCTTCCCTACGACCTGCTCGAGCAGATCGCCTCACGCATGATCAACGAACTGCGCGAGGTGAACCGCGTGGTCCTCGACATCACCAGCAAGCCGCCGGGCACGATCGAGTGGGAGTAGCCGCCGCGCCGCGCCCGATGTGCGCAAGCGGCTATCCTGTCCCTCTCGCGCCGCCTCCCGGTCATGAAGCCTGGGTCCGCGGCGCATTTCCCACGCCATGAAGACCTACGTCGCCAATGCCAATGACCGCGAGCGCAACTGGCTCGTCGTGGACGCGAACGGGCAGACGCTCGGCCGCCTCGCGACCCAGATCGCAGATGCGCTGCGCGGCAAGCGCAAGCCTGAGTACACGCCCCATGTCGACACTGGCGATTTCGTCATCGTCGTCAACGCCGAGAAGATCTCCGTGACCGGCAACAAGCGCCGCGAGAAGATGTACCGGCGCCATTCCGGATATCCCGGCGGTCTGCGGGAGCGGACGCTCGAGGAGATGCTCGAGCGTCGTCCTGAAGAGGTCATCCGCATCGCGGTGAAGGGGATGCTTCCCCGCAACCGCCTTGCCCGCAAGCAGATCACGAAGCTCAAGGTGTACGCCGGCCCGGACCATCCGCACGTGGCGCAGAAGCCGACCCCGATGGAGATCAACGCCTGATGGCCGACGAGCCGAATATTCCCGAGGAGCAGCCGGAGGAGCAGCCGGTCGCCGAGCCGGTCGCCGAGGCACCCGCTGTCGCCGAGCCGGAGGAGCAGCCGGTCGTCGCTGAGGAGCCCGTCGCTGAGGAGCCCGTCGCTGAGGAGCCCGTCGCTGAGGCCGAGGCTCCGGCCGCCAAGCCTGCCATTCCCGGAGCGGACCTCGAGGTAGACATCGTCATCGAGGGCGACGACCCCCTCG
>WLNG01000144.1 GCA_009699915.1 Actinomycetota bacterium | reverse complement strand
GCCCTTCTTGCCGCCGCCCTCTGTGGCGTCACCGACCTGCTCTGCGAGGTCACCGCGGCCCTGGGCGATCCGCGTCAGCGCCTCCGCGACCTGCTCCTCGTAGGTGCGGCCCTTGGCGGTGCCGCGCTCCGCCTCCTCGGCGACGGCCTGGTCCTTCTCCTGCTCGGCCTTCAGCGCCGCGATCTCCGTGCGCATGGCCGTCATCGTCCGCGTCATCTCCAGCAGCTGGCGCTGCTGCGCGGCCGAGGCGTTCGTGATCGCCTCGGTGGCGGAGCGCTGGAACTGCCCGAGGGGATTGCTCTCGCCGGTGCCGGTGAACTGCTTGAGCAGGGCCTCGCGGTGCGACTTGAGCAGATCGTTGACGAGCGCGCCCACCTGATTCTGGACGGCCGCCGTCGACTCCGCGCCGAAGTGCTTCTCCAGGAGCTTGGGAACGACGCCCGCATCGGCGCCGAAGGCGGCGTCGATGCTGCCGGTCAGCTGCGTCGCCGCGGCCTTGGCGCTCTCGCTGAACTGGCGCTCGAGCTCGCGCGCCTGCCGCTCGAACTCGGCCTTGACGAAGTCGGTGTCGGCCGCCGTCTGCTCGCGGTCGAGTACGCGCGCGCCAATTTCGATCGCCTGCAGGAGCAATCCGGCCAGTTGCTCGCCCGCCTGCTCGCGCTCGGCGGCCAGCCGCACAGCCGTGGGGTCGGTGACGGTCAGCGCGTCGACGCGCAGGCGATCGCCTGCCAGCGTGACGCGGTCGGGATGAAGGGGAGTCGCGGCTTCCATGAGGTTGAGGTCGCAGGCTACGCCCGGGGTCTGACGGACCGCAGGCGATCTTGCGCCGCCCGTCGCCTACCCTGAGAGGCGCGATGCCCGCGAAAGCCGACGACGTCGATCTCGGACGCCTCCAGATGCGTGCCGGTGAGGGTCGCCACCTCGAGCTCGAGGTGGAACTCGCCACACTGCGCCTCGGCGACGACGACTACCTCCCGCAGCCCCGTCTCGCTCCCGTCCGGGTGGACCTCTCGCGCACCACCGGCAGCGGCTGGGCGCTGCGGCTGCGCTTTGCCGCGCAGCTTCACGGGCCGTGCATGCGCTGCCTGGGACCGGCCGCGTCCCTGGTCGAGATCGATGTGCGCGAGATCGACCAGCCCGGTGGGGGCGAGGATCTCCAGTCGCCCTATCTGGAGGGCGAGGTGCTCGACCTGCAGGCCTGGGCGCGCGACTCCTTCACGCTTGCGTTGCCGGCGGCGATCCTCTGCCGACCGGACTGCGCCGGGCTCTGCCCGCGCTGCGGGGCCGATCTCAACGCCGATCCTGAGCACGAGCACGAGGCTGCGATCGATCCGCGCTGGGCCAAGCTCGGTGAACTGCGCTTCGACGCAGACTGACGGCCGCGCGCCGCCGGGCGGCGCAGACGCGCTACCCTCACCAGTCCCATGGCCGTCCCGAAGCAGCGTCAGTCGCACTCGCGCACCACCAAGCGCCGGTCGACCCACAAGATCTCCGCACCGACCTATAACGCGTGCCAGCAGTGCCACAGCCCCCGGCTGCCGCACCGCGTGTGCCCGACGTGCGGGACCTACGCGGGCCGTGAGGTCGTGCACATGCACGACCACGATCACGAGCACGACCACTAGGTCCCCCCGGGCGAGCGGCCTTCGCGGCCGTCCGATGCGGCATCTAGCGTGCCGCTCCGATGACCCGTGACGAGGTACTCCAGCTGATCGCCGCCCATCTGGGTGACGAGCTCGACGTCGATCCAGCCGTGATCGGTGAGCAGACGCGCTTCAAGCAGGACCTCGAAGCCGATTCGCTCGACCTCTACACGCTGGTGCAGGAGCTCGAGGACACGTACGGCGTGACGATGTCCGACGAGCAGGCGGCGCGGATCGTCTCGGTCGGGCAGGCCATCGACTTCGTCCTCTCCCACGCTCCCGACGCACCCTGAGCCCTGCGCCTCCTCAGCGATCTTCTCGACGAGCTGCCGGACGAGCTGTACCGGCAGGTCTTCACGCATGCCTCGTGGAGCGATCGGCACGAGGACACCTACGTGCGCCTGGCGTTCCTGGGCGACAGCGTCCTCGGATTGGCGATCTCCGCGCACACCTACCCGCGGCTCGAGGCCGATCGCTTCGGTGCTGGGCGTCTGACGGTGATCCGCGCGCAGACCGTCTCCGGTTCAGCGTGCCGGCAGGTGGGAGAGCGCCTCGGGATCCCCGACCGCCTGCGCCGGGCGGCGCCCGACGGGTCGGTGCTGCCGGACACGGTGATGACGCAGCGCGTCCTCTCCTCAATTGTCGAGGCCGTGATCGGGGCCTGCTTCCTGCATGCGGGCTACGAGCGCACGGCGGCGGCGGTCGTGGAGGCGTTTCAGACGGAGCTCGCGGAGGCGCTCGAGCATCCGATCGATTTCAAGTCGGCCCTGCAGGAGCTGTTGGCCCGCCGCGCGGCCGTCGTGACGTACGAGGTCACCGCCGAGATCGGCCCGCCTCACGACTGCACCTTCGAGGTGCAGGCCCTGGTGGACGGCGAGCAGGTGGGGAGTGGATCCGGACGGTCCAAGAAAGCGGCCGAGCAGATCGCCGCGCAACGAGCGCTGGAAGCGCTCGAGAAGGAGTCGTGAGATGCATCTGAAGTCGATCAGCCTCAAGGGGTTCAAGTCCTTCCCGGACCGCACGACGCTCGAGTTCGCCCCCGGCGTCTCCGTGGTCGTCGGCCCCAACGGCTCCGGCAAGTCGAACGTCACCGACGCGGTGCTCTGGGCGATGGGCGAGCAGTCACCGCTGGCCGTACGGGGACAGTCGATGCAGGACGTGATCTTCGCTGGAGGCCACGGCGTGCAGGCGCGCTCCAGCGCCGAGGTCGAGATCGTGCTCGATAACAGCGACGGTCACGTCGACCTGCCGGTCGGAGAGCTCTCGATCCTCCGCCGCCTCGACCGCAACGGCGAGGGCGAGTACCGACTCAACGGCGCGCGCTGCCGGCTTGTCGACGTGCTCGAGGTGCTCTCCGATACCGGTCTGGGCAAGGAGATGCACTCGGTCGTCTCGCAGGGCCGCGTCGAGTCGATCGTCACCTCCAAGCCGCGCGACCGCCGGCTGCTGATCGAGGAGGCGGCCGGGCTCGGCAAGCACCGCAAGCGTCGCCGCCGCGCGCAGCTCAAGCTCGATCGCACGCAGGAGAATCTCGACCGTGCACTGGATGTCGAGCGCGAAGCCCGCTCGCGGCTGAAGCCGCTCAAGCGCCAGGCCGAGGCCGCCGAACTGCACGAGCGCCTCGAGCGCCAAACCCTTGAGGCGCGCTGGGAGCTCAGCCGAGACGATCTGCGCGCCCGGCGCGCAGAGCTCGTCGCCGCACAGGAGCAGGCGATTGCGGCCCGTAGCGCGCTCGAGACGGTGCAGGGGGACCTCGCGACGGTCGCCGCCCGTCGCGAGGTCGCCGAGCGCGAGCTCTCTGAGCGGACCGAGCGTCGCGAACGGATCGGCCACCGCGCCGAGCGAGCGCGTGGCGCCATCGATCGCATCGAGCTGCGCCTGGAGCGCACCGCCGAGACGGCCGAGACGCTCGCCGAGCGACTGGATTGGAACCGGCGCAGGCACGAAATCCTGGTCGAGCAGGCGGCCGGGGACGGTCCCGATGAAGTTGGGCGTGAGCGGGTCGAGGCGCTGGAGGCTGAGCTCGCGGGCCTCGATGCTGACCGCGCCGCCGCGCTCGAGCGCGAGCTCACTGGGCTCGCGCAGGAGGTTGGCGCCGCAGCCGAACGGGCCACAGCCGCCGCCGAGGTTCTCAAGCAGCGTGCTTTGGTGCTCGCGGCCGCTGAGGAAGCCTGTGAGGCTGCCCGCGCGGCGCTCCGCGCCGCCGAACGCGGAACCGAGGAGGCGCGCCGCGAGGCGGCTCGCGTCGGCGCTGATCTGGCCGCCGCAAACCAGTTCCTGCGCGCACACGCGTCCGCGCCCAGCGGCGCGCGTGGGCTCGCCGATCAGCTTGAGGTCGCGCCGGGCTTCGAGCGCGCCGTCGCCGCGGTGCTCGGTGGGCGTCTGGCCGCCGCACTCGTCGCAGACGTAGCCACCGGTGAGACGCTGCTCGGACGGCTGGGACCGGACGGCGGTACGGCGCTCGTCACCGGCCGTGTGCCACAGGGCGGCGCCGCCGCTCATCCGCCGGCCCACGGCGCCCGCGCACTCAGCGAGATCGTCGGCGGTCCCGCCGAGGTCGTCGCGATCGCCCGTGGGCTGCTCGCCGACGTCTGGGTCGTTGATGAACTCAGCGCACTCCCGGCGGACTTCGCCGGCACGGCTGTCACCACGAGCGGGATGGCGTTCTTCGGCTCCACCGGCGAACTGCGTCAGGCGCCTGAGGGCGGTTCTGAGCGCCTGCTCGCGGAGCGCAACCGCCGCGACGCCCTGATCGGCCAGTCCGAGATCGCCGTGCGTGCGGAGCAGGCGGCCCTCGCGACGGCGCAGGAGGCCGTGGACGTTCTTGCCGCAGCCGAAGCAGCTCGCGAGG
>WLNG01000143.1 GCA_009699915.1 Actinomycetota bacterium | reverse complement strand
GAGCGTCCCGAACGCCTCAGCGCGCACATTCCCGATTGGCGCTGTGGCGTCATCGATGAAGGCGATGCGCTCCTCGGCCGTGAAGAGCGTCTTGCCCTTGCGCACCGGATGGTTCACCACCGCGACGACGACCTCGTCGAACATGGCGGCCGCTCGCGAGATCACGTCGAGATGGCCGCGGGTGATCGGGTCGTACGAGCCGGGACAGACGGCGATGCGATTGGAGAGAGTCATGCGCGATGGATTCGGATGAGGGTGTCACCGTAGCGGCGCTCGCGTGCGAGGGGCAGCCCGAGGTTCATCTCGACGCGGCGATCGCACTCGACGACGACCAGCGCCCCTGGAGCCAGCAGCGGCTCCAGCTGCTCCGCGAGCTGCTCCCCGAGCGCCGCCGCCTGCCGGTAAGGCGGGTCAAGGAAGACCAGATCGTAGGCCTCTCCGGCCGCCCGTGCCGCACGCAGCGCTGCGGCCGCCGGCAGCGTGAGGAGCCGCGCCTGCTCCGAACCCAGGCCAAGGGCCGCAAGATTGCCTGCGATGACCGCTGCGGCGCGGCCATCCTGCTCGACGAGCGTCGCCGTCGCCGCACCGCGCGAAAGCGCCTCAATGGCAAGCGCCCCGGACCCGGCGAAGAGGTCCAGTACCCGCTCCCCGTCGAGCGGTCCGAGCATCGAGAAGAGCGCCTGGCGGACCCGATCGCTCGTCGGACGGGTCCCCGAGCCGGGCGGAACGGCGAGCCGTCGGCCCCCAAGGCGTCCGGCCACGACACGCATCAGGCGGGGATCGCGACGGGTCCTGGCTCGCCGCGGGCGTCGACGAGCGCCTGCGCGAGCAGCAGGTGCTCGGGGGCGCTGAGGTCCGGGTCGGCATCGAGGATCTCGCGGGCCGCGATGCGCGCCCGCTCGAGCAGCTCTTCATCCTGCGGCATCCGGGCGACCCGGAAGCCGGGGAGCCCCGATTGGCGCAGCCCGGTGAGCTCTCCCTCTCCCCGCAGGCGCAGATCGATCTCGGCCAGGCGGAAACCGTCGGCGTGCTCGGCGAGCGCGCGCAGACGCTCGGCCTCCTTCGGGCCGAAGAGCAGGCAGATCGACGGGTGTTCGCCGCGGCCGACCCGCCCGCGCAGCTGGTGCAGCTGGGAGATGCCGTAGCGCTCGGCGTCTTCGACGAGCATCACGGTGGCGTTCGGGACATCGACCCCTACCTCGATGACCGTCGTGGCGACCAGGACGTCGGCCTCTCCGGCAGCGAAGGCCCGCATCGCGGCAGCCTTCTCAGCCGAGCGCATCTGCCCGTGCATGAGCGCGACGCGGAAGTCGGCGAACTCCGTCTGCGCAAGCCGCTCGTACTCGGCAGTCGCGGCGCGTGCCGCAAGCGCCTCCGACTCGCTGACCAGCGGGCAGACGACGTACGCCTGCCGACCGGCGCGCAGCTCCTCGCGGATCCGCTCGTAGGCACGCTCGCGCTCGCGCTCGCCGGAGACGAGGTGGGTCGCGATCGGCTGACGCCCTCGCGGCAGCTCGCGCAGCTCGGTGACGTCGAGATCGCCGTAGCCCAGCAGCGCCAGCGTGCGCGGGATCGGCGTGGCCGTCATGTGCAGCACATGCGGCGCCAGCTGCTCTCCGGCCGCAGTCGCGCCCGCCTTCGCATCGAGCGCCATGCGCTGGCGCACACCGAAGCGATGCTGCTCATCGACAACGGCGACCGAGAGCGCGGCGAACCGCACCCCATCCTCGATCAGGGCGTGGGTCCCAACGACGATCGAGAGCTCACCGCTGGCGAGCTTCCCGAGGATGTCCGCGCGACGCGCGGCCGGGGTGGCGCCGGTCAGGAGCGCCGCAGGCACCGCCTCGCCGGGCATCAGCGCCTGCAGCGTGGCGAAGTGCTGCTCGGCGAGCGTCTCCGTCGGCGCCATCAGCGCCGCCTGCCGGCCGTGATCGACCGCCCGCAGCATCGCAGCGAGCGCCACCACCGTCTTGCCGGAGCCGACCTCCCCCATCAGCAGCCGCTGCATCGGGGAGCCCGTGGCGAGGTCCGCCAGGACGATCTCGATCGCACGGGCCTGGTCGGCGGTCGGCTCGAACGGCAGCAGTTCAGCGAGCCAGCGCTCGGTCAGGCCCGGCTGAGCGCCGTCGAGTGCGATCGCGCGGACGCTGTCGCGCCGGTGCGCACGGCGCCGCAGCAGATCGAGCTGGACGTAAAGCAGTTCGTCGAAGGCGAGCCTGCGACGCCCGCCCTCCAGATCGCCCTCGTGCGCGGCCACCAGCGCGCTGCGGCGGTCGGGCAGCCGGTGACGGGCCCGCAGGCGCCCGGGGAGCGGCTCTGGCGCCCGCCGCGCTGCGGGGAGGTGGCGACGCATCAAGGCGAGGATCTCCGTGGAGGAGAGGCCGTCGGTAGCCGGATAGTGCGCAACCTCGCCCTCGCCGGCGATCGCCGCCTCCGTCGGGGCGTGCGAGGTCACGCGGAACCGGTTGCGCGCCTCAAAGGTGCCGTGCAGGACGAGCCGGGTCCCCGGCGGGTAGCGCTTGACGAGCCAGGGCTGGTTGAAGAACGTCGCCTTCATCGGGCCGGTCTCGTCGGCGACGACCGCCTCGACGAGCGGCCGCATGCCGCGACGGCGCACGGGGCGCGAGGCGATCGAGCGGACCTCGACGGTGACCGTCGCCTGCTCGCCTGCGCGAAGATCGGCGACGGTGCGCGAATCGCGCCGGTCGCGCGGGAGATGCTCGAGCAGATCGGCGACGCTGTGCAGCCCGAGCTGCGCGGCCGCCTCACGAGCCTTCTCGTGGGTCAGCGCGAGCGGCGCCTGCAACGGCTCGGGCTCGGCAGCGCTCCAGGGCGCGGAGAGGAGCTCGGCGGGCGAGAGACGCGCTGCGGAGCCGAAGGCGCGTGGGGGTTCGTCCACGCCGGGATGGTCGGTCACCCGGCGGACGGCAGGACGGGCCGAGGGGCCCGTCAGGCGGCCTTGGTGACCTTGCCGGCCTTGAGGCAGCGGGTGCAGACGTACGCGCGACGAGGCGTGGCGCCGACGAGAATCCGGACCTTCTGGAGGTTCGGGTTGAAGCGACGCTTGGTCGCGACCATCGAATGGCTGCGGCTGTTTCCGAACGCCGGACCCTTACCGCAGCAGACACATACCTTCGCCATGGGACGGCGGAGTGTAGCGCGCCGGATCAGGCGAGTCGGTCGCGCAGCGTGACGAGCGCGAGCACGGCCTCGGCCGCATGGCGCCCGGAGTCCCGCTTGTCGCCCCCCGAGCGCGCGAGCGCCTGCTCGAGCGTGTCGACCGTCAGGACGCCGAACGCGCACGGGACGCCGGTGCTGAGCTGCACATCCTGGATCCCGCGCGCGGCCTCCGCGCAGACCCAGTCGTAATGGTCGGTCTCGCCACGGATGACGGCGCCGAGACAGACGACTCCCGTGTAGCCGGCGTCGGCGCAGAGCTTCGCGGCCATCGGCAGCTCGAAGGCGCCGGGGACGTCGAAGACGTCGGCCTCGCCGGCCCCGGCCTCCGTGAAGACCGCCTGGGCGCCGGCGATCAGCCGCTGCGCGAGGTCTTCGTAGAAGCGGCCGACGACGATCGCGTAGCGCCCGTTCATGCGTCCTCCTCCTCCTGCCGCAGGCGATCGGTGACGCGCTCGGCCTGAAGCATCTCGGCATCGAAGTTCATGCCCTGATGGTGGAGCAGATGACCCATCCGTTCGCGCTTGGTGCGCAGATAAGCCTCATTGTGGACGTTCGGGGCGTGCTGGATCGGCATCTGAGCGGTCACCGAGAGGCCGTAGCCCTCCAGCCCGCGGATCTTTCGCGGGTTGTTGGTGAGCAGTCGGATCGAGCTCAGACCGAGGTCCGAAAGGATCTGGGCGCCGATGCCGTAGTCGCGCAGGTCGGCTGGAAGGCCGAGCCGCAGGTTCGCCTCGACGGTGTCCAAGCCCTCCTCCTGGAGCTTGTAGGCCTTCAGCTTGTTCAGCAGGCCGATCCCGCGACCCTCCTGCGCGAGGTAGAGCAGCACGCCGCAGCCCTCCTCGTCGATCCGCGTGAGCGCCGAGGAGAGCTGTTCGCCGCAGTCGCAGCGCATCGAATGGAAGACGTCGCCGGTCAGGCACTCCGAGTGCACGCGCACGAGCACGTCCTGCGCTCCGGAAACCTCGCCCTTGACCAACGCGACATGGTGCTTGTCGTTGCTGAGCTCGCGATACCCGACGACGGTGAACTCGCCGAAGCTCGTGGGCATCGACGTCGAGACCACCCGCTCGACCAGCGCGTCGTGCCGACGGCGATACTCGATCAGCGCGGCGATCGTGACGAGCTTCAGCCCGTGCTCGGCGGCGTAGAGCGTCAGCTCGGGCAGGCGGGCCATCGAGCCGTCCTCGTTCTGGATCTCGCAGATGACCCCCGCGGGCAGGCAACCCGCGAGCCGTGCGAGATCGACGCTGGCCTCGGTGTGGCCGGTGCGCTCGAGCACCCCGCCGTCGCGCGCCCTGAGCGGATGCACGTGACCG
>WLNG01000142.1 GCA_009699915.1 Actinomycetota bacterium | reverse complement strand
CTGCATCATGCAGGCGGCGGGCTCCCAGCGTTCGTGACTACACGCCGTACTGCGCCTTCCACTTCGCGTTGAAGAAGCTGACGACGTCCACCGGCGGAGCGACGTACTCCCCGGCGGTCGGCAGGTTGTCCTTGGTGATGATCTGATAACCGAACAGGTCACCGACACCCGGGTAGATCGGCTGCTCGACCTTGGAGATCTCCGTGCCGTACGCCCATGCGGACGCCAGCTGGTCGAGAGCAATCCACGACGCAGCGTCGTAGTTGGCCTCAGAGGTCACGTCGATGTTGCCCTTGGCCATCAGGTCCAGGGTCCCGAGGTCCGCATGGAACGTCGCGACAAGCGGCTTGTCCGGGAAAGCCTTACCCGGGAACTTCGCCGTGATGACCTGACCGCCGACCTGGCCGGTCGTATCGAACGTGAACCAGAACGCCTTGACGTCCGGGTTCGCCGTCAGCTGGTCGCCCACGATCTTGCGGGTGGACTGCACCAGGTTGCCGGCGTCCGTGATCGTCGTTGCGGCGATCTTGATCTTGTCCTGCGTCTTGACGAACTTGCGGAACTGATCGGTGCGCAGCTTGCCCCAAGCGGCGGGGAAGTCGTGCACGATGACCGGCACCGTTGCCTCAGGCAGAGCGTCCAGCTCCTTAGCGAGGTAGTCGGTCAGGAGCTGACCGGCCTTGATCTCGTCCGGGCCGTACGTGCCCGCGAGATCGCCGATCGGCACCGCGCCGCCACCGATCTGGATGATCGGGACGACCGGATCCTTCTTGTTGGCCTTGTCAAGGACCGGCTGGATCGTGCCCGGCTCGATCGCGATCTCGACGATCGCGTCGACGCCCTGGTCGAGCAGCGAGTTGCCGCAGGTGACGAACACCGTCGGCGTGCCCTTGCCGTCGCAGACGATCGACTTGTAGCCGAGCTTCGTGGCTGCGAGCTCCGCCGTCGACTTCAGACGGTCGGACGACTCAATGCCGCCAAGGAAGTTGATGATGCCGATGGTCTTCGGCTCGAGCGTCTTCGCCCCGGCCTCCGTGCCTGCGGCGGTGCCGGCGGCAATCGCCTTCTCCGCACGCGTGCCGGTACCGGCCTTGACGCCGTCACCCTTGACCGCTCCACCGCTGCTGCCGCTGTCGCCGCCGCCGTTGTCGCTGCCACAGGCCACGACACCGAACGACGCCGCGATTACGGCGAACGCCACCAGGAGCAACTTCTGCACCTGCTTGAACCCTCTCATACTCTCTCCTCTTGCTCTGATTGCCGGACGAGCCGGGTGTTGTATTCCGGACGCGCCGGAAGTGCTCTACCTACCGGTCGGTAGGGAAGAGTGATCAACAGAATACTGCTGGTTGAACCTGTCAGTCGGAGTAGCACAGTTCGACGAGTGCCCCGTCGCTGATCGCCGCCCCCTCAATCTCGTCGACGAGCCGGCCCTCGCGCATGACGATCACGCGATTGCAGGACCCGACGAGTTCGGTGAACTCCGACGAGATGAAGATCACGCCCTTCCCCTGATCGGCGAGTTCGCCCATCAGGTCATAGATCTCCTCTTTCCCGTCCACGTCGATGCCGTGGGTGGGCTCATCGAAGATGAAGACGTCCGCGCCCGAGTCGAGCCATTTCGCGAGCACGACCTTCTGCTGGTTTCCACCAGACAGGTAGCGCGTGGGGTGCTCGGGATCGGCGACCTTGATCTTCAGGCGATCGACGAGGTCGCGGGTGGCCTCGCGCTCCGCGCGCTCGCTGGGCACGGGCAGCGGCTTGGCCAGGCGGAAGCGGTCCATCGCGGGGAGCGTGACGTTCTTGCGGACCGAGAAGTTCAGCACGGCGCCCTGGTTCTTGCGGTCCTCCGGCAGCAGCACGATGCCGGCGGCCATCGCATCGCGCGGACCGCGGATGCGGACCTCCTCACCGTGGACCAGGATCCGGCCGCCGGCAGGCCGGTCGGCGCCGAAGATCAGCCGCGCCAGTTCGGTGCGCCCGGCACCGACGAGGCCTGCGAGACCGAGCAGCTCTCCGGCCCGCAACGTAAAGCTCGCCGGCTCGACGACGCCAGGGAGGCTGAGCTCCTCGACCCGCAGCAGCTCCGCTGCCCCGGCGGCGACCGGCGCGCGCCGCGGACGGGTCTCGACTGCGGTCGCTGAGCCCGTAATCTCGCGGATCAGCTGGGCCCTGTCGACCGCCGCGGTCTCGCCCGAGAAGACGGTGTGACCGTCGCGCATAACGGTGACGCGGTCGGTGATCTGGAAGATCTCATCGAGGCGATGACTCACGTAGGCGATCGCGACGCCGTCGTCTCGAAGCCGGCGCAGCACCTGATGGAGGTGCACGATCTCAGCCTCAGTGAGCGAGGCGGTCGGCTCGTCGAGGACAAGGAGCCGCGCGTCGGCGGCCAGCCCGCGGGCGATCATCACCAGTCGCCGCTGGGCGATGCTCAGGCTGGCCAGCGGTGCGGCGGGATCGATATCGGCCTCAAGGCGGTCGAGCACCTCATGCGCCCAACGGCGCATCTCGCGCCGCTTCACGAACCCGAGCGGATACGTCGGGTAACCGAGTCCGAGCCCGATGTTCTCCGCGACCGAGAGGTTCAGCACGTCGGCGATCTCCTGGTGGACGAACGCGAAACCCATCGCCGTCGCCGCATGCGGGCTATGGATGACGGTGTGCTCACCGTTGACGAGGATCTCCCCCGCGTCCGGCTGGATCACGCCCGCGAGGATTTTGATCAGCGTGCTCTTGCCGGCGCCGTTCTTACCCAGCAGCCCGAGGATGCTGCCGCCCGGGAAGGCGACAGCGACGTCGTCCAGCGCCACGACTCCGGGATAGCGCTTGACGAGGCCGCGAACCTCGAGCGACTCGATGCGAGCGAACTCGGTCACGTCGCCGACCGCTGTCCGAGACGGCTGACCAGGACCGCCGTGACCAGGATGCCGCCCTGGACGAGGTTGATCAGATAGGTCTCGAGGTTGAGCATCGTCAGGCCTGTCTGGATGACGCCCAGGAAGAGGACGCCGATCACCGTACCGGCCACGTTGAACTCACCCGGCCGGAAGACCGCCGCACCGAGGAAGACGGCCGCGAACGCGGGCAGCAGGTACGGGATCCCAAGGTTCGGCGCGTAGGAGGAGCTCTGCGAGGTGAGCAGCAGGCCGACGATCGCGGCGGTGATCGCGACGATCACGAAGCCCAGGACGCGCAGCCCGCGAACGCGCACGCCGGAGAGCCGCGCCGCCTCCGGGTTTCCGCCGATCGCGTACATGTAGCGGCCGATCTCCGTGCGCTCCAGCAGGAGCCAGATGATGATCGCCACGACCGCAGCGATCCAGATCAGGTTGCTGAGCCCAAGCAGCTCACCCTTAGCGATCTTCGTGAACGCCTCCGGGAAGCCGCTGTAGGTGGTGTTCTGCCCGGAGAGGGCGTACTCGATCCCGGTGAGGATCGTTCCCACGGCCAACGTGATGATGAAGGACGAGCCTCCCAGATAGGCGATCATGAAGCCGTTCGCCAGGCCGACGCCGATCGCGATCACGAAGATCAGCACGACGGCGGGGATCCATCCGATCCCGTTCGAGACCATGAAGTTCACGGCGGCACCGGCGGCCAGACCGATCATCGCCCCGATCGACAGGTCGAAGTCCTGCATCACGAGAACGACGGTCAGGCCGACCGCGAGGATCAACGAGGGGCCGGCCGCAGTGAGGATCGACTCGAGGTTGCGGCCGGTCGGGAACACGTCGGACTTCGCGATGCTGAAAACGACGATCGTCGCCAGGAAGGCGATCAGCAGGCCGTAGCGGCTCACGATGTCCCTGCCGGACATACGGCTGCGCGGCCTGCTCACGACGTCATCGTCGTGGCCCTTGGTGTCCGGTGCGGGATCGTCCGCTAGCGGCGCGTCCGAAGTGTGCTCTGCCATCACGTGTCCTCTGGTTCTCGGAGACGGAGCGCAGTCTCTTCGGCGTGCATCGCGCTGGGTACTAGCGCTTGCGCTAATCGGCTTCGGCAATGCGTCCCACAGACTGGCCATTACGCCAGCGGCACGCAAAGCACAGCGCACGTAGGGTCGCCGCATGGCCACAGAATCCGGCATCACCGTCACCGTCGATGACGGCCTCGCGCATCTGGTCATGGGCGACCCGCCCGTGAACAGCTTCGACGCGCCGTTCCTACAGGCGATCACCGACGCGGTGCTCGGCCTTCCGGACGACGTGCGCGCGCTCGTCATCAGCAGCTCGATCGACCGGATCTTCTCCGCCGGCGGCGACCTGCCGTGGATGGCGGCCGCACCGCTCGAAGATCAGCTGCAGTTCGTCGAGCTCTGCCAGCGGACTTACTCGCTCTTCGAGGAGGTCCCCTATCCGACGATCGCCGCGATCGAGGGTGCGGCGATGGGCGGCGGCCTCGAGCTGACGCTTGCCTGCGACATCCGGATCTTCGGCGCCGATGCACGTGTCGGACAGCCGGAGGCGACGATCGGCCTGATCGCCGGCGCCGGTGGCATCACGCGCTTCGTGCGGCTCTTCGGCCGCAGCGTGGCGCACGACCTCCTGATCACCGGCCGCCGGGTG
>WLNG01000141.1 GCA_009699915.1 Actinomycetota bacterium | reverse complement strand
TCACGGCCATCGTCGTGGTGGCTTGGTACTAGACCTATGACCTGGACTCCCGGACCTGATCAGATCGAGGTCGTCGGCGGCCCGTCGAAGGCCGGCGGCGCCGGTGGCCTTTACCGCGCCTTCGGCGAGACGCTGCGCGGTCTGCGCACGACCTTCTCGCAGCTGCGCGAGGGGGTCACGACCGTCCAGTACCCGGAGGAGAAGATCCCGGTCTACCCGCGCTTCCGCGGTCGCCACCGGCTTCATACCTTCCAGGACACCGGGCTGGAGAAGTGTGTCGGGTGCTCGCTCTGCGCCGCCGCGTGCCCGTCCGACTGCATCCGCGTCGTCGCCGCGGAGAACACCCCCGAGAACCGCGTCTCGGCCGGTGAGCGCTATGCCGCCGTCTACGAGATCAACCTCTCCCGGTGCATCTTCTGCGGCTACTGCGAGATCGCGTGTCCGTTCGACGCGATCACGATGGGCCACGACTACGAGATGTCCGATTACAACCGCAGCGACCTCATCTTCACGAAGGAGATGCTGCTCGCCGAACCGCCGGAGCGCACCCCGCTCCGCGCCGAGGGGGAGTGAACGTCCGGACCCTTGTTCGGATGAGCCTCCGCAACCGTCTCTGATGGAGTTCTTCTTCTTCCTGTTCGCAATCGTGGCGCTCGCCGGCGCGGTCGGCGTCGTCGTCCTGCGCAACCCCTTCTACTGCGTGCTAGCGCTGGTCGTGCACCTGATCGCGCTCGCGCTGCTCTTCCTCCTGCTCGAGGCGCAGTTCGTCGCCGCGGCGCAGATCGTCGTCTACGCCGGCGCCGTGATGGTGCTGTACGTCTTCGTCGTGGCCTACGTCGGCGGCGGCGATCGTCCCACGCTGCTCTGGCGCGCCGGGGCCCGCCAGCGCGCGCTCGCGATCGCCTTCGGCCTGGTCGTCTTCGTCGAGCTCGCGATTGCGCTGCTCGGCACCGGCCTGCAGGCGCTCGACACGCATGGCGCGAAGCTCTCCGCCGATTACGGCTCTCCCGGCCAGATCGGCAAGCTGCTGCTCCAGGACTATCTGCTGCCGTTCGAGCTCGCTTCGATGCTGCTGCTGATCGCTGCGATCGGCGCGGTCGCGCTGGTCGGGCGGCGTGGCGGCCTGCCCGCCGACGAGGAGGCCCTCGCGGAGATCACTCCCGATCGCACGCTCGTCGATCCGGCTCGCCCGGCAGCCACCGGCACGATGGCCGAGGCGGTCGCCGGCTACGGGATCACCACGCCGATGCCCGACCCGCAGACCGACGGGCGCACGCTGCGGGAGGAGCACTCATGAGCATCAGCTGGTTCCTCGTCGTCTCGGCGCTGATGTTCGCCCTCGGCGCGATCGGGGTCCTCGTGCGGCGCAACCCGCTCGTCGTGCTGCTCTGCCTGGAGCTGATGCTCAACGCGGGTAACCTCGCGCTGATCGGCTTCTCGCGCATGTGGGGCGACGGAGGCGGACAGATCTTCGCGATCGTCGTCATGGTCGTCGCCGCCTGCGAGGTCGCGATCGGCCTGGGCATCGTGGTCGCGCTCTACCGCCGCCGCCTGCCGATCGATGTCGACGAACTCCGGGAGCTGGCCGGCTGATGTCCACGCAGATCGCCGCCTGGCTGGTTCTCGCGATGCCGCTCGCCGGCACGCTCATCATCGCCCTCGGGGGGCGCGTGCTCCCGCCGCGCGCTGCGGGATGGATCGGTACGGCCGCGATCGCTGCCGCGTTCGTCTTCGCGATCATCACGCTGGTCAAGCTCCAGGGCCTTGGAGCGGAGGAGCGCCACGTCGCCTCGTCGCTCTGGGACCTCGCGAATGTCGGTGGCCTGCGGATCTCGCTGGGGATCTACGTCGATCCGCTCAGCGTCCTGATGATCCTCGTCGTTTCCGGCGTCTCCTCGCTGATCCACCTCTACTCGGTGGGATACATGAGCTCGGACGAGGGCTACACGCGCTTCTTCGCGTACCTGAACTTCTTCGTCTTCTCGATGCTGCTGCTGGTCCTCGCGGGAAATCTCATCCTGCTGATCGTCGGCTGGGCGTTCGTCGGGGCCGCGAGCTACATGCTGATCTCGTACTGGTACCGGCGCACGACCGCGACGGCCGCGGGCATCAAGGCGTTCGTCATCAACGTCGTCGGCGACATCGGCCTGGTGCTGGGCACGTTCTTCCTGGTGCGCCAGCTGGGCGTCGTGGACTTCGGGCCGCTCTTCGAGGGCGCGCACTCGGGATTCGCGAAGAACGACCCGTCGCTCGTGGCGGGGATGTTGCTGATTCTCGTCGGCGCGTTCGCGAAGTCCGCTCAGGTACCGCTTCACACGTGGCTCCCGGACGCGATGGAGGGCCCGACGCCGGTCTCCTCGCTGATCCACGCAGCGACGATGGTCACCGCGGGCGTCTACCTGATCGCGCGCCTGCACCCGCTCTTCGAGTGGGCACCGACGGCAGCGATCGTCGGAGCCGTGATCGGCGCACTCACCCTGCTGATCGCTGGCACGATCGGTCTCACGGTCACCGACCTCAAGCGCGTGATCGCCTATTCGACGATGTCCCAGATCGGCTACATGATCATGGGCGTCTGCGCCGCAGCGTACGTCGGGGGGCTCTTCCACCTGATGACGCACGCCTTCTTCAAGGCGCTGCTCTTCATGGCGGCCGGATCAGTGATCTCGGCGATGGCGGGCGAGCAGTCGCTCGACCGGATGCGTGGACTGCGGCGCGCGATGCCCTTCACCTTCGGCTGTTTCATCGTCGGTGGTCTGGCACTCTCGGCCTTCCCGCTGATGTCGGGCTTCTTCTCGAAGGACGCCCTGCTCTTCGAGATCGGCCAGCGCGGCGGCGGATGGATCGCCTTCTACGTCATCGGCTACCTGGGCTCCGTGATGACCGTCCTCTACACGTGGCGGATGCTCTACCGCGCCTTCTGGGGTGAGCCGTGCGCCGAGGCCGTGGAGCTTGAGGGCGGCCACCTGCATCACGCCCACGAGCACACCAACCCGGCGACGGGCGAGGTCGAGGACACCGAGGTCGGCTTCCCGGGCGCCGAGCACCACATCGCCGAACGCACCTGGCAGATGAAGGTCGCGATGTCCGCGCTCGCGGGCCTCTCGGTCCTGGCGGGCGTCGTCTACCTGCCGTTCGGGATCACCGGCTGGTTCGAGCGCTTCCTCGAGCCGACATTCGCCGACTCGATCGTCCGCCATCCGGCCAACGATGGCCTTGAGATCTTCGGCGTCGTCCTTACCGCGGTGATCGCGGTCGTCCTCATCGCCGTGGCGTATCGCATCTGGGCGGTCGGAGAAGGCCGCGCCGCAGCCTGGCAGCAGCGCCTCCCGTGGCTGCACCGGCTGTTCGTCAACAAGTGGTACTTCGACGAGCTGATCGCGCTGCTCGTCGTGCGGCCCGTCGCATGGCTCGGGCGCTGCGCGCGTGACTCCTTCGAGCGCATCGTCATCAATGGGGCGATCGTCGGCGGGACGACCGGCATCGTGCGCGCCGGATCGTCTGCGGTGCGCGCCCTCCAGACGGGCCTGCTGCGCAGCTACGCGGGGCTCGTCATCGTCGGGCTGGCCGCGATCCTCCTCTACTTCCTGATCCGAGCGGCATGACCATCCACCTGAGCATCGTCCTCTGGCTGCCGCTCGCCGCCGGCATCGTCGCCCTGATCGTCCCGGGCCGGCTCGCGCGCTGGGTTGCGCTGCTGGGCTCGCTGCTGACGCTCGGATACGCGATCGCGATCGTCGCGGACTACGATAGCGGCGCCGGCGGCCTGCAGTACATCACCGACGAGACTTGGATCGCCGCGCTCGGCATCCATTACAAGCTTGCGGTCTCCGGGCTGAACGTCGTGCTGCTGCTCACGACGGCGGTGCTCTTCACCGGCGCGGCGCTCTGGGCGGCACTGCGCAACGAGCCCGCGGAACGCGCCGGGCTCTACGCGCTGCTGATGGGTCTCGCGCAGAGCGGCGTCCTCGGCGCCTTCATGGCGCAGGACCTTGCGCTCTTCGTCGTCTTCTTCGACCTGATGCTCGTGCCGTTCTACTTCCTGACGCTGATCTGGGGGATGGACCCGGAGAAGCGCGGTCCGGCGGTGCTCAAGCTCTTCATCTACACGCTCGTCGGCTCGTTGCTGATGCTCGTCGGCGCGATCGCCACCGGGGTGCTCGCCGCGGACGGCGGCAACGTGAGCTTCGTGCTGAGCGACCTGCGCGAGCACCTGATTTCGACCGGCTCTCAGCAGTGGATCTTCCTCGTCTTCGCGCTCGCCTTCCTGATCAAGATGCCGGCGTTCCCCTTCCATGGGTGGATGCCCGACGGCTACTCGCAGATGCCGATCGCCCCGCTGGCGGTCTTCACGGCGATTCTCAGCAAGGTCGCCGCGTACGGTTTCCTCCAGGTCGCGATCCCACTGTTCCCGCATGCCGCTGCGCAGTACCAGGAGCTGGTCCTGATCTTCGCTCTGGCCTCCGTCCTCTACGGATCGGTGATGGCGTTCACCGCTACCCGCCTGCGCCTCATCCTTGGCTATTCGTCGATCGCCCAGCTGGGCTTCATCGTGCTGGGCATCTTCGCGCTCAACCAG
>WLNG01000140.1 GCA_009699915.1 Actinomycetota bacterium | reverse complement strand
GCGCGGGGGCGCTCCTGGCCTTCGTCGGTCTGCGCGGCCGCGGCCTGCCGGACCGCCTGCGTGCGGTGGTCAGCTGGGGCGGGCTGGCCGCGATCGTCGTCGCCGGCTTCGTCTTCACCGACACGACGCGCTTCCCCGGACCACCGGCGCTGCTGCCGGTTCTCGGCGCGGTCGCCGTACTCTGGGCAGGCGCTCCGGGGGGCCGGCTCTCACCGATGCCGGTGCTCAGGCAGCGCCCGATGCAGTTCCTAGGTGATATCTCCTATTCGGTCTATCTCTGGCACTGGCCGCTCCTGATCTTCCTGCCGTACATCCTGACCTCCGCAAGCTCCACCGTGATCCGCATCCTTGTCATCGCCCTGGTCCTGCTGCTCGGCTGGCTGAGCAAGCGCTTCGTCGAGGACCCCGTGCGCTTCAGCTCCGCGGCCATCATCCGCCGGCCGCTCGGGATGCTGTCCCTCGGGGCAGCGGCGATGGCCTGCGTGCTCGCCGTCGTAGCGGTCGCCAAGGCCGACCTCAACCGACAGATCGCGCGCTCACACGCAGCCGAGCTGCAGGTCGTCAAGCGGCTGCCACGCTGCTTCGGGGCCGGCGCGCGCGATCCGCTCAACCGCTGCGCCACGCCTGTTTCGGTGAAGAAGGTTGTGCCGAGCCCTGGCTCGGCCGCCGGGGAGAAGAATGCGCCCTGTCGTTCACCGAAGCTGCAGGGCCGCGTCCTGACCTGCAGCTTCGGCGTGGCGCGCGCGAAGGCCAATCGCGTGATCCTGCTGGTCGGCGACAGCCACGCGTCGATGTACCGCGCTGCGCTTGACGTCGTCGCGCTGCGGCGCGGATGGGCCGGCATCTCGATCACGCACACAGGCTGCGCCTTCTCGCGTGCGGAGAAGACGCTCGCCCGGCGCGAGCAGACGATCTGCCGCCAGTGGCGCGATCAGACGCAGGCCTGGATCGCGGCCCACCCAGAGGTCAGCGTCGTCTTCGTCGCCGGCATCCGCGGCGGGGACATCATCCGTCAGCGTGGCCGCGGCAAGTATGGGACGGAGGTCGAGGGCTACCGCCGGATGTGGCGGGAGCTGCCCGCGCACGCCGCCGATCTGGTGTACCTCAGGGACACGCCGAAGGCGAGCCTCTCGACGCTCCAGTGCGTCGAGGCTGCTCTGGCGGCCGGAACGGACCCGAGGTCCGGGTGCGCGCTGCCGCGCGAGAAGGTCCTCGGGCCCGACGCGGGCGTCGAGGCCGTGCGCCGGGCGAAGGACCCGCACTGGAAGACCGTCGGGGTGAACGATCTGCTCTGCGACACGACCCGCTGCTTCACGGTGATCGGCGGCGCGCTCGTCTACAAGGACGGTCACCACCTCACGAAGGTCTTCGCGGCGACGCTCGGGCCGATCCTCGACCGCCGCCTGGGGGCGATCATCCGCTCGTGGGCTGCCGCGCCGCCGCTTCCGCCGGTCACCTGATCGGCTGCGTCCGGGTATCCTCCGGAATCCTGCGGCGGTAGCTCAGTTGGTAGAGCATCAGCTTCCCAAGCTGAGGGTCGCGAGTTCGAATCTCGTCCGCCGCTTCTCCGTAGGCCCGCCAACGCGGGCCTACGCTGTTCCGGGTCGGGGCGTTCTACCAGGACTGCTCGGCGGCGCAATCCGGGCAGCAGACGCTGGCCGTCACGGCGGCGTGAAAGCCGCACCCGCACGCGCAGATGTAGAGCGCGCGATCCTCCGGTGCCCCAGCCGAGCGCAGCCGCGTGCTGCGCGGAAGCGTCGCTGCGAGCGGCCCGCGGGCAAGGGCCTGCAGGTGGGCCGCCGGGATCGCTCTCCGGCGGCGGGCGGCACGGTGGTCGTCATGGCGGGGCGAGATCGCGAGGCGCATCACCCGGCGTGGTTCTGCGGCCGCGGCCGGTCCCCTGCGGGAAGCCGCGCCATGGTTGGGATCCTGCATGCGCCAGCTTCGCATGGTGGGGTCCAGGCCGGAAGAATCGTGCGATACTTGGGAACGGAATGGACCCTGCTCGCAAGCGTCGCATCCGTCTCGTCGTCGCACTCGGAGCGGCCGTTCTGCTCGCCGCGGCGCTCGTCTACACGAGCTTCTCGGCATCGTCCTCCGCCGTCGAGCCAAGCCAACTGCTGGCGAGCACCAACCCGACGGACACCTACCAGCTCACCGGGAAGGTCGTCGATGGGTCGATCCGCCATCACGCCGATGGGATCGACTTCCGCGTGCGCGACCGTGACGGCAGCACCTCGGTGCCGGTGCGGTACTCCGGCGCCGTTCCGGATCCGTTCCGCGACGGGCGCGAGATCATCATCCACGTGCGCAAGGCGGGCACGACGTACGTCGGCGAGAAGGATTCTCTGATCACGAAGTGCCCCTCGAAGTTCAAGGACACCGGGGACCCGGCCGGCGGCAAGCCCGCGGACGGCGCGTCACCGGCCGCCGGGTCGCCCTCCTGAGCCATGGCCGTCCTCGGCCAAGCGTGCCTGATCGTCGCGCTGGGGCTGTGCCTCTACGGCGCGATCGCGTCGATCGTCGGCGCCCGGACGCGCAACGAGGCGCTGGTGCTCTCCGGTCGGCGCTCGCTCTTTGCGCTCGCCGCCGTCGCGGCCGCCGCCTTCGTGGTCATGGAGATCGCCTTCCTGCGCTCCGACTTCCACTTCACCGTCGTCTCCAGCCACTCCTCGACCACGACCCCGTGGTACTACCGGCTTGCGGCTGCGTGGTCCTCGCAGCAGGGGTCGCTGATGCTCTGGCTCTTCCTGCTCTCGCTCTGGTCGTCGCTCTGCGTCTTCCTGCTGCGCGGCCGGCTGCGTGACGTCGCGCCGTATGCGACCGCCGTTCTGCTCGGTCTCGGCGCGTTCTTCGCCGCCCTGCTGGTCTTCACCGCGTCGCCGTTCGAGCGGGTCGGGATCGCGCCGGTCGAGGGCGTCGGCCTGAGCCCGCTGCTGCGCTACCCGAGCATGATGATCCACCCGCTGATGCTCTACTCGGGCTACACGCTCTTCAGCGTGCCGTTCGCGTTCGCCATCGGCGCGCTCGTTGTGCGGCGGGTTGACGCCGAGTGGATCCGGGCGACGCGGATGTTCACCCTCGGCGCGTGGCTGGCGCTCGGCACCGGGGTCATCCTCGGCGCGCGCTGGTCGTATGCGGAGCTCGGCTGGGGCGGCTACTGGGCCTGGGACCCGGTCGAGAACGCCTCGCTGCTGCCGTGGCTCACCGGTACGGCGTTCCTCCACTCGGTGATGATCCAAGAGCGGCGCGGGATGTTGAAGGTCTGGAATGCGTCGCTGATCCTCGCGACCGGGATCCTCTGCATCCTCGGCACGTTCCTCGTGCGGTCGGGGATCCTCGATTCGATCCACGCGTTCGTGACCGAGGGCAACCAGATCGCCTGGGCGTTCACTGCGCTGCTCTGCGTGATGCTTGTCGGGTCGGTGTACCTCGTCGTCTCGCGGCGGTCCGATGTCCTGCGCTCAGAGGCCCGTCTCGATTCGCTCCTCTCGCGCGAGTCGCTGTTCCTCGCCAACAACCTCGTCTTCGTGGCGCTGACCTTCGTCGTGCTCTGGGGAACGTTCTTCCCGCTGATCTCCGAGGCGATCACCGGCAACAAGGCCGCGGTCGGGCCGCCGTGGTTCGACCGCTACACCGTGCCGCTCGTTCTCGTGCTGATCCTGCTGACGGGGATCGGTCCCGTCGTGCCCTGGCGCCGGGTCACGCTCCCGCGCCTCTGGCGCACCCTGCGCGTGCCGGTGGCCGTGGCCGCTGTTGTCACCGTCGTGGTCCTCGTGGCCGTGTCGGGCGCCACCGCCCACATCACCACCGCTCTGCTGTTCATCGTCGCCTCGTTCTCGATCGCCGTCGCCTTGCAGGAGCTCTGGCGCGGCATGCGCGCGCGGCAGGCGATGACTGGGGCGAATCCCGTCCGGGCGCTCGTCGATCTCGTCCGGCGCAACCGCCGACGCTACGGCGGCTACATCGTGCACATCGGCGTCGCCGTGATCTTCATCGGCGTGGCGGCCTCGACCGCGTTCCAGCATGAGCGCGACGTGCGGCTGGCACCCGGCCAGTCGACGACGGTGAACGGCTACACGTTCACGTACCTGTCCTCGACCGGTGGCGTGGAGAAGACGTCGAAGGGCTCGATCGAGAAGGTCGCCTTCGGGTCGAAGATGCGCGTAACCAAGGACGGCAAGCAGATCGCGCTGGTCGAGCCGAGCCGCGAGTACTTCCCTGGGATGGGCGGCCTGGAGATGGGCGTCTTGAGCAGGTACTTCGCCGGCGAGTCGACGAGCGAGATCGGCCTGAAGGCCGGGATCTTCCGCGACGTCTGGGTCGCCCAGACGCCGGACATCTCCTCGTTGCTCAAGAAGCTCGAGCGGGCCGACCGCGTCTTCGTCCAGCTCGTGCGCAACGGGAAGATCCAGATGACGCAGGCCGCCGAGGTCCGTGACCTCACGCTCTCGCGGATCGTGCGGGCCTACGCGCAGAATCCGCCCCCGTCGCAGTTCCGGGTCATTGTCAGCCCGATGGTGGCGTGGCTCTGGATCGGCGCGATCATCACCTTCCTCGGCGGGCTGATCGCGATCTGGCCTGAACCCGGCACGGTCCGAGGACGCGTCCGCGCCCGCTATGCCGCGCGCGTTGCGCAG
>WLNG01000014.1 GCA_009699915.1 Actinomycetota bacterium | reverse complement strand
GACGTTGTCATCCTCGGAGGGCTGGTAGTCCTTGCGCGTATCGCCCTTCTCACCGTTGATCTTGTCGGTGTAGAAGTCGAACGTGCCGGAGTCGGTGCCCGGGCCGTAGAGCGAGACCTTGCCCGCGGGGACGGCCATGCCGTCCGGCTGGTTGCCGAGCTGCGCATAGTCCTTGACGGTGCTCTTGCTGTTCCAGAGAGCCTTGAGCTGATCGGTCGTCAGGCAGGTGACCGTCAGGCCCTTGTTCGTCACGATGGCGATGCCGTCGTTGGCGACCAGGACCTCGGCGTACTGGACGCCGTTCTTCTCGCAGGTCGGGACTTCCTTCTCGGCATCGATCGGCCGCGATGCGTCGGAGATATCGGTCTCGCCGGCGCAGAACTTCTCGAAGCCGCCACCGGTGCCGGACTCGCCGACCGTGACCTTCACGTCGGGGTTCTGGCCCTGAAGGCCCTCCGCGGCAGCCTGAGCGAACGGGAAGACCGTGCTCGAACCGTCAACCGCGACCGCGCCGGACAGGTTGCCGCCACCGCCACCGCTTCCGCCGCTGCTGCTGTTGCCGCACGCGGTGACGCCGAGTGCGAGGGCACCCGCCGCCACGCAGGCCGCCAGCCACTGATACCTCATGAGAACTCCTCTGTCGGGAACATGCTCCAGCAGGCTGGCATCACGCTGAGAACATCGTGTTACCGAGCGGTGCAATCCGTGTGAAAAGTCTGTAAACGGCTTAGCGGCCCGCGGCGCGATCCAGCGCTGTCCGAGACGACCGCAGCTGAGCCCGAGTGAGCGGGATGAGCTTGCTTGCTGCGGCAAGTGGGATCGCGCGCGTCACGGCGAGAGACAGGAAGCCGGCTACCTGCGGCTTCTCCGCGAGCGACCGCGTATTCACGTACAGGAAGAGCGGACGCGTCAGTGGCCGGTACGAACCGTCGCGGATCGTGTCGGCGGTCGGCGTGACACAGCGGCCGCCGACGAAGAGCGCGATCAGGTTCAGCCGCTCCGCCTGCGCCTCGTAGGCCGCCAGACCGACGTAGCCGAGCCCCCTGCGATCACGCAGGATCTCGCGCACGAGGACGGCGTCATCGCTCGATGCGCGGTAGTCGGTGCGCGAATCACCGCGGGTCCCGTCGATCCGCTCGGTGAAGAAGTCGAAGGCGTCTGTGCCTGCGGGCGCTCCGTAGAGCGAGACCCTCCCACGCGGCATCGGCAGATGGACCGGCTGATCGCCGAGCTGCGCGTAGTCGGTGACCGTGCTCCCGCTGCGCCAGAGGGCTTTGAGCTGCTCGGGCCGCAGGCAGTAGATGTTCCCGAACCGGGCGACGCTCGCGGTCAGCGCCGTGTTGTTGACGACGACGAGGCCGTCCCCGGCGACGCGGATCGCTGAGTACTGCGCGCCACTGCGCCGGCAAGCCGGCGCCTCGGTCAGTGGATCGATCGGCCGTGCAGCAGCTGCGACATCGATCTCGCCCGCGCAGAGGCGTTGGAAGGCGCGGGCACTGCCGGACGAGCCGACCGTGACCTTCACCCGCGGACTCGTCCGCGTGAGGCCGGCGGCAGCCGCCTGCGCGAACGGGACGAGGACGCCCGCGCCGTCGACCGCGACCGCGCCGGAGAGCGGCGCGGCCCCGCCGCCGCACCCGCCCGCCGCCAAGGCGAACCCCCCGGCGAGGATCAGGGCGACCAGCCGGCGCATGTTCATCTGGCCTGCACTCCCGCGGACATTTCCGCGTCAGTCTCGCATCAGCCCGCGGGCGGAGCGCCGACCCCTAGGCGTCCTGCGGATCGAACTCGCGCACGGAGAGGCGCAGGGCCTGGCCACCGGCGATCACGAGCCCCTCTATAGGACGGATCTCGAGCTCTCCCGTGCGCAGTACGGAAGGCTGCTGGTTCATCTTGGATGCAGTGGTCGCCATGACACCGAGAAGGATCGGCCCACGCCGAATCCGCGGTGTTACCTTCCGCTGAAGGGCTTGTGAACGTCCGGTGAACCGCCCGTCGAGTTCCGCAAGGAATCACTAACTTGCTGGCAATGTGGCGCCGCACCCGCATCCAGGACGAGACGCTCATGGACCTCTTCGAGGAGTCCGGGCGCAACATTCAGCGGGCAAGCCTCCTGCTCCGCGACACCATCGCGGACTACCCCGAGCGATCGGACCTCGCCCATGACCTCACGGTCTGCGAGAAGGAGGGGGATCGGATCACGCACGACATCATCCACCGTCTCGGCGCCCACCGCAGGCGCATGTCGTTCGACTTTGCCGACGGGTATGCACTCGCGACGGCGCTCGACGACATCCTCGACCACGCAGAGCAGGTGGGAGACACGCTCGGGATCTACCGCGTCGAGGCGCCGATGGAGCAGGCGGTGCTGATGGCGGACGTCCTGGTCGGCGCAAGCGAGCAGGTGGCCCATGCCCTGCGCGGGCTGCGCAAGGGTGTCGACCTCGGACCGTCGCTGGTCGAGATCCATCGGCTGGAGAACGAAGGTGACCGCCTCAGCCGCGAGGCGCTGGGGTCGCTCTTCCGCAACGGCATCGACCCGATGGTCGTTATCCGCTGGAAGGACATCTTCGCCGCGCTCGAGGCGAGTATCGACTCGTGCGAGAAGGTCGCGCACGTGCTTGAGGGCATCACGCTCAAGCGCGGGCGCTGAGGGGGCGCCGATGGCACGCGTGCTGTTCATCTGCCCCACGAACGCAGGAACCTCACCGATGAGCCGTGCCCTCTTCGACCTTGAAGCCGACGGCCGCCACGAGTCGGCGAGCGCCGGCAGCGCTCCAGGCGATCAGCTCCAGCCCGAGGTCGTGACCGCGATGCGCGAGCTTGGCATCGACCTCTCAGGCGTGCGACCCCAGTTGCTCACGCAGGAGCTGGGAGGCTGGGCGGACGTCGTCGTGACGATGGGTCCCGGGAGCGCGTCACCATCGACCCCGGGAGCGCGCACCATCACCTGGACGCTGCCCGATCCAGCGGACCTGCCGCTCGGCGAGATCCGCGAGATCCGGCACGACATCGACCTGCGGATCCGCGACCTCGTCGCCGAGCTCGACGAGGCAGCGCGCTGATCAACTGGAGCTCTGCGTCCCGCCGGGCGTCACAGCGGCGGAGATCACTGCGACATCGAGCATGAGCGGCTGCCCACCGCTGCACCTAGCTCCTGCGGGCGCCCGGGAAGGACCTCGGGCGCCCGCAGGACACCGTGCAGCGAAAGGACTTTCCGGGGCCTGCCGATACTCCATTGGATGGCAGCCGCGCTGACCTGCGGCACCGCGCGCCCAACCCGATGCCCACCTATGTCCACCACATTCCGGCACCCCTGACCGCTACATCAGCGCGGTCATTGCGGTAGAAGACCTGAGTACGTGATGCGACGCAAGCGCACAGCGACGGCCTCCGCCATCGCCCTGGCAGCAGCAGCAGCCGCCCTGACCGGGTCCGCCGCTGCGCAGGATCAGGCGGCAACGGACGGGCCCGGCAGCGCCGCCTCGCCCGCGCCCGTTACAACGCCCTCCTCCGGCTCCCAGCCCTCCGCCGCCCCGGACGGCACGACCGACCTCGGCACCCTCGAGATCGAGGTCACGAAGCCGCCGCCTACGGCCGCCACCGAGGGCGAAGCCCAGCGCCGCGCAGGCGCCAAGAACTTTCTCGCCGAGGAGCGCCGGGCCGCCAAGACCCCCGCGGGCACGACGGCCGATGCGCCCACAGACCCGTTCGGAGACCTGCTCGCCGCACCCACGATCGGCGTCCCGAGCATCGTCCTGGAGAGCTTCCGGATCCCGCCCTTCCTGCTGCCGATCTACCAGGCCGCCGGGGTCGAGTACGGCGTGCGCTGGGAGGTCCTCGCGGCGATCAACGAGGTCGAGACCGACTACGGGCGAAACCTGAGCGTCAGCTCCGCCGGAGCGCTCGGCTGGATGCAGTTCATGCCGGCAACGTGGAGGACCTACGGGGTCGACGCCAACGCCGACGGTCACAAGGACCCATACAACCCGGTAGATGCGATCTTCGCGGCCGCGCGCTACCTGCGCGCCTCCGGGGCGGCAACCGATCTTGAGCGCGCGATCTTCGCCTACAACCACTCCGACGCGTACGTGCAGGACGTTCTCGCGCGGGCGCGGAGCCTCGCGGCGCTGCCGCAGGACGTCATCGGCGCTCTCACCGGACTGACCCTCGGGCGCTTCCCGGTCGCAGGGCGCGACGTGAACTACCCGGGCCGGTTCGACGCAGCGCGCGGCGGTGCATCCGCGCAGAGCGCCAGCACGACATCCCGGCGCGGCACGAGCGTGACCGCGCCGACGCGGGCAGCGGTGATCGCGGTGCAGGACGGCCGGGTGATCCGGATCGGACGCTCCAAGCGCCTCGGCACATTCATGCGCGTTCGCGACGTGTACGGCAACACGTACACCTACGGCAACCTGCGCTCGATCAGCAAGCTGCACGTCGTGCCCAAGGACACCCCGTCCTCCGCGAGCGCCGCATCCGCTCCGCAGGAGGCGCAGGCCCCGTCCTCGGCCCCTGCAGTCAAGGAGCGCCTCTTCGCCAACCCGCAGCGCAAGGCCGCCCTGCAGGCCGGCGGGCGCCGGCAGATCGCAGCGACCGCTGGCTCAGAGCAGGCCATCGCCGTCTCCGACGTGGACCTCGGCCGCTATCTCGCCCAGCCGTACGCGCTGCGCGTCAGCCAGGTCGCGCTCATGCCCCTGCGCGAGGGCTCGCGCGTGATCGCAGGCACGGTCCTGGGACAGGCCGGAGCATCGCGCACCGCCGGACGCTCACGCCTGCGCTTCGAGATCCGTCCCGCAGGGTCCGACGCGCCGCGGATCGACCCCACCCCGATTCTCGATGGCTGGCGCCTGCTCGACTCCACGCAGCTGCTGCGTGCCGCCAGCCCGACGCTCGGCGGGGAGACCGCCACGATCGGTCAGATCCTCCTGATGAGCAAGGAGGTGCTCGAGCGCCGCGTGCTCGCGAACCCGGGTATCGAGATCTACGAGTGCGGACGCCGCGACGTGCGCGCCGGAATCGTTGACCGCCGGGTGCTCGCGACCCTGGAGTTCCTCGCGGCCAGCGGCCTCAATCCCACCGTGTCGAGCTTCCAGTGCGGCCACGGATACCTCACGGCGGACGGGAACGTCAGCGAGCACTCCTCCGGTGACGCGGTCGACATCTCCGCGATCAACGGCACGGCGATCACGCCCGCCACGCAGGGCGCCGGATCGATCGCCGACATCACCGTGCGCCGGCTGCTCACACTGCAGGGCGCGCTGCGGCCGCACCAGATCATCACGCTGATGGAGTACGCCGGGGCCGACAACACGCTCGCGATGGCCGACCACGCCGACCACATTCATGTCGGCTACCGCCCGCGCTTCGGACGCAACACGCAGGCCGGTCAGGACGCCGCCGCGATCCTCGCACCGAACCAGTGGAGCCGCCTGATCGGGCGCCTGGGCGCGATCCCGAACCCGCAGGTCTCCTTGACCCCGAGCCGCTACGCGCTCAAGGTCAAGGTCAAGGTCCGCACGAGCGGGCGCTGACCTCAAGCTCGCCCAGTGTTACAGCGCTGCGCTCGCGCATCGCCAGCAGTCGCTCCACCGTGGCGACATCTCGCCACGCGTCGAGACCGTGGGCGAACAGGTCCAGGCGCAGGAGCCGGTCGTCGCGGGACGAAGCTGCACGTCGTTCAAACCGTCGACGGGTGGTTGCTGCCGTCCCGATCGCAACCGGGGGCGCAAGTGGAACCCCACCGCACGGTCCGTCCGCGCGGTACATCCGTCGCGCTCCCGCCCACCACGCGAAGCGCCGTGGCAGGACGTCGTGCAGCGCGTCGGTGTACGCATAAGCGGGGGCGACGAACCCGCTCGGCTCGAGGCCCGCAAGGCGCAGGATCCGCCAGCCCGCCTCAACGGCACGCGACGTCTCTGCAGGGTTGAGATAGGCGAACTCGGCTGTCGGATCGGCGCCGAGCATCCCGCTCCGTGCACGGCCCAGCCGTGACGGCCGACGATCACAGCGGTTGCGCAGTCCCTGCTGCGCAACCACATCCCCGCGAGCCCGACGCTCCTCTAGCCAGGCGACGAGCGGCTCGCTGCGGTCCTGCAGTGGGTGCAGATCCGAAGCGGGAACGACGAGCAGAGTCGCACGCCCGACTCCGAGATCCTCAAGCCAATCGCGGACGAGCGCGATCCGCCGGAAGGTGCGCGGCGTGATGTCGTGCAGGGTGACGGCGACGTGGTAGCCGGAGCCTGTCATCGGGATGTCGCTCCGGAGGTGGTCGTCGTCTGCGGCGGGCGTGATCCATCACGATCGGCACGGGCCCGCAGGGCGATCAGAGCCTCGCGCGCGGCCCCGATCTGCACCTGGAGCGTCGTCGCAGGACGAGCGGACGATCGCGCGGTCATGCGGCCACCGGGATCCCCGCTTCGAGGCTTGAACAGAGCTCCTGCGTGCGCCGACTGAGTTCCTTGAGCGGTGGCCGGTGCTGGGGACGAACCTCGAGCAACAGGGGCGCCCGATGGGCTGTCAGCATCGGCGCGAGCAGCGCCCACGGGACCGTCCCCGCACCCGGAGCGAGGTGGAGATCGAGCCGCGGAGTGGTCGCGCGGGCGGGATCGCCAGCTTGCGCGTAGAGCCCATAGTTGTCGTGCACGTGGAAGAGGAGGACATCCGCGGCACACGCCGCAGCGATCTCAACCGGATCCTCGTCACGGATGTCGCTCGTGATGTTGAGGTGGCCCAGGTCGAGCAGCATCCCGGCAGCTGGGCTGCCGAGCCGCCGGACGAGATCGCGTACGGCGATCGGGTCGTTGGAGAGACGTAGCGGTCCGTGATGGAGTGGCGCGCAGTTCTCGATTGCGACGCGCACCCCTGCGTAGCCGGCGAGCGGCAGGAACCGCCGGAGCGCCATCTCCTCTTGGGCGACGCGCGCCAGCGCCTCGTCGGCGAAGAAGTTCAGTCCGTGGTAGGCGAGGAGCTCGGCCCCGGCCAGCGAGGCGTACTCCAACAGGCCGACGAAGACGCGGTCCTCCTCCGGCACGCCGACGCTCAACGTGTCCGGCGCATGGACGACAAGCCTCAGGCCGAACGGCTTGAGCAGCGCGCGCAGGCGGCAGGCCTGCGCCCGCATCGTCGGCACGTCCACGAGCACCGCCCTGCTAGGCGCGTGCATCTGGATCCAGTCGAAGCCCGCATCGGCGATAGCGGCAACGGTGCTCGCCGCCGGCCACACCTCGCGCGGCACGTTGAGGCCGAGCCGGCCCGCGATGCCGCGCGTCCCGGATACATCTCGAATCTCACTCACGCTGCCAGTGTTCGACAACGGTCCTTTGCAGGTGTTTTCGAGCTGTGACCCAGCGGTGAAGAGCTGGAGAAGCCGCGTCAGGCGTCGGCCGCGCTCGGCGCCGATGCCTCGAAGCCTTCGAGCGCGGAGTAGGCCTCCTCGACGGCCCGCTTGGCTGCCGTGTGGCGCGCCTGGGACTTGGCGCTCTCGTACTTCGTGGCCCACGCCTCTGGGCCGGCGAGCTCATCCTCGAGCGCGATGAGCTCGGTCTCCGCCCGGGCGATCGCCGCCTCCAGGCGCTGCTGCTCGCGCTGCCGGTTCTTCGATGGACCCTTGGCCTTCGGGGCTGCGGGGAGCTCGGCCGACGGGTCGACGGGCAGGACATCCGGTCGCTCAGACCGACTGACGGTTGTACCGGCCGCCCGCGGCGGCGGCTCCGGCGCGGACTCGATCCCGGCCGCCCGGCGCTCCTCACGTACGCGCGCGTACTCAGGCCAGCCGCCGACGTAGGAGCGCAGCGTGTGGTCTTCAACGGCGACGGTCCGCGTACCGACGGCGTCCAGCAGCGCGCGGTCGTGCGTCACGAGCAGGATCGCTCCGGGGAAGTCGCGCAGCGCATCCTCGAGCGCCTCGCGGCTCTCCAGATCGAGGTGGTTGGTCGGTTCGTCGAGGATCAGGACGTTGGCCCCGGATGCGACCAGGACGGCGAGCCCGAGCCGCTTGCGCTCGCCGCCGCTGAGCCCGTCGAGCGGCTTCTCTGCGTCCTCGCCCGGGAAGAGGAAGCGGCCGAGCAGCGACCGCGCCTCGTTCGGCGTCAGGCCGGTGCGCTTCACCGCCGCCTCGATCACCGTGCGGGCACCGCCGAACTCGAGCTCCTCCCCATGCTGGGAGAGGTAGCCGACCTGGACGTTGTGGCCGGTACGCAGCCTTCCGCCCACGAGCGGGTGGTTTCCGGAGAGCGCCTTGATCAGCGTCGTCTTGCCGGTCCCGTTGGAGCCGACGAGCGAGACGTGCTCGCTGCGCTCGAGCCAGAGCTCGGCCTCGTGCAGCAGCGTGCGCGGGGTCTGCTCGTCGCCGACCTCCAGACGCCCGTCCTCGAGCTCGAAGATCACCCTGCCTGAGCGCTCGGGCTTCTTGAACTGGAACCCCATGTCGCGCTCGTCGCGCGGGTCGCGCCGGATACGGCCAGCCTCCATCTTGTCGAGCGCCTTCACGCGCGACTGCGCCTGACGCGCCTTGGTGGCCTTCGCACGGAAGCGCTCGACGAAGCGCTCCATGCGGGCGATCTCTGCCTCTTGACGGGCGATCGCCCGGCCGAGTGCCATCTCACGCGCGGCCTGCTCGCGCCGCCAGGCGTGCCATGTGCCCTTGAAGTACCGCGAGCGACCGGCCTCGATCTCCAGCACGCAGGTGCCGACGGACTCCAGGAACCAGCGGTCGTGCGCAACCAGGACGATCGCCGCATCGAGCCCGATCAGCGTCTCCTCGAGCCACTCGAGCGACTCGATGTCGAGGTGGTTCGTCGGCTCGTCGAGCAGCAGCAGGTCCGGCTGGGCCGCGAGCCCCCGTGCCAATGAGGCGCGCGTCAGCTCCCCGCCGGAGAAGGACGAGAGCGGGCGGTCGAGGTGCTCCTCGCGGAAGCCGAGCCCGTGCACGTATCCGGTGGCACGCTCACGCCACATCCAGCCGCCCGCGGCCTCAAAGCGCGCGGTGACGCCCGCATAGCGCTCGATCGCCTTCTCGTCTCCGGCGCCCATCGCCTGCTCGAGACGACGCAGCTCCGCCTCGAGCTCGAGCGGCTCCGTGCAGCCGCCGAGCACGTAGTCACGCAGGGAGATGTCGCGCTCACGCGGGGGGCGCTGGTCGTGCAGCGTGACGCGTGCGCCCTTCTCCAGCACGAGCTCCCCGCCGTCGATCGAGGTCTGACCTGCGAGCATCCGCAGGAGCGTCGTCTTGCCGGCGCCGTTGCGCCCGGCGATCGTCATGCGGTCGCGGCGCTCAAGCTTGAAGGAGACGGCCCGCAACAGCGGTTCGCCCACCATGTCCTTGTCGAGGGCGGATGCGGTGAGAACGGCCACGCCCCCATGCTAGGTGGGCCGCGCGGGCCTGCGACGCGCCGCCGCAGGCTGCTGGTAGCGTCGCGCCATGCGCAGCCGAGCCATCCTTCCCCTGGTCGCCTGTGTCGTCGCGGGGCTTGCGATCGGCGTGCCCGTGGCGACCGCCGAGCCGACGGTCACGGTGACGGTCGGGCGCGCGCCCGAGACGCCGTCGAAGTACAACAAGGTCTTCGTCACCAAGTTCGGCGCCGCCACGGCGCGCAAGGTGCTGGTGCTCGTCCCCGGCACGAGCGGCGGGGCCGGGAACTTCACGCTCGTCGCCCGCGAGATCGTCCGGCAGCTGCCCGCCTGGCAGGTCTGGGCGCTCGACCGGCGCGAGCAGGCGCTGGAGGACACCTCGCGCATGGAGCAGGCGTACGCCGGGACGATCAGTCCCCAGCAGGCGCTCGACTACTACCTCGGCTGGTTCCTCAATCCGGCGATCTCGCCCCACTTCACGCCGCGCATGGCGAAGGATTACGGCTTTATGCGCAACTGGGGCATGCGCGTCAATCTCGAGGACATCCGCCGCGTCGTGCTCAGCGCGCGCAGGGGCGGGCGCACCGTGGTGCTGGGTGGACACTCGCTTGGAGCGTCGCTGGCCGCCGGATACGCCGCCTGGAGCTTCGGCGGAAAGCCCGGATACCAGGACATCGACGGAATCGTGGCGATCGACGGCGGACTGCTGGGGAGCTTCGGCGGCGCGCCGAGCGCAAGCAGCGTGCGCAAACAGCTCGCCGCCCTGCGCCCGAGCGCGGCGAACCCCGATGGCCCGTGGCTCAACCTGCTCGGCCTGAAGGGGTTCGCGTGGACCACGGGACCCTTCGCCGAGATCGCCGGCCTGGCGGCGCTCAAGGAGCCCGACGCGCCGTCGATCCTCAGCTCCTTCCCGCTGGTGCCGCCGATGCTGAAGCCGTCGTATGCGGTCACGAATGTCGGGGCGCTCGGCTACGCCTTCGATGCGAACACCTCCCCGGACGCACTGTCGCTGATCCAGGTGCGGGCCGGGCAGCAGGCCGCCGGGGCTGAGCCCCGCGGCTGGCAGGACGGCGAGGTGACGCCAATCGCGAATCTGGCCGCGGCCTTCGCGCAGGGGCGCGTGAACGGCGTCGACTGGTACTACCCCGCGCGCCTGAACATCGACCTGCAGGCGGCGAACACGATGCGCGACACCGCGGCCGGCCGCGTGCTGGGCCTGCGCTTCCCGTTCCTCAAGCGGGTGAAGGTCCCCTTCTACGCCTTCCAGACCTCGCTCACCGCGGCGCGCAACGGCGTCGTCAACGGCGCCCGCGCCTATGTCAAGCGGTCGCGCATCCCACGCAGCTGGCTTGTGACGGTCGACGCGGGGGAGACCACGAGCCACCTCGACCCGTTGACGGCGGCGCCGCAGACGAGCCGCTTCCTGCAGACCGTGATCCCCTTCCTGCGCGACGTGGTGCGTACCCGCCGTTAGGCCGCGCCCGCCGGGACCGCCGGGTCTTATACGATGCAGATCGAGATGAAGCGCCTGATTGCCCTCCTCCCCGCGACCCTTCTGATGCTGCTGCTGCTCGCGCCGCTGGCCTACGCCGCGACCGACTACAGCGGTGACGCGATGGACGTGGTCAGCGGCGAGGGCGCGTACGGCATCGCCGACGACAAGGTCGTGACGAACGCGTGGTTCATCGCGCTGCTCGTCATCCCGCTCTTCATCCTCACGATGAGTCTGTTGCAGTGGCGCCTGGAGAAGCGCAAGGAGGCCCGCAAGGCCGCCGCCAAGAAGCTCTCCACCGGCGGACACTGGCAGTCCGGCTGGTAGCGCCCCCGCCACCCGGATAGGCTGTTCTACGGGTCGGCGGTCCTGTCGGTCCCCACGTCTGCGGAGGGTTGGTGATGGCGACGTACCTCGTGACGGGTGCGACGGGCTTCATCGGGCGACACCTCGTGGAGCGCCTGCTCGCACGCGGCGGTGAGGTGCACGCGATCGTCCGCGAGGGCTCCCGGCCCCGGCTCGACGCGCTGATCGAGCGCTGGGAGGCCCATGGCCGCGTCCACCCGGTGATCGGCGACCTGCGGGCGCCGATGCTCGGCGTCGATCCCGCCTGGATCATGACCCACCGCGGGAGCATCGACCACATCTTCCATCTCGCCGCGCTCTATGACATGACGGCCCCCGAGGCCGAGAACGATGCGCTGAATGTGGCCGGGACGGCCGAGCTCGTCGCGCTCGCGGGCGAGCTGAGCGCCGGCGTGCTCCACCACATCTCATCCGTGGCGGTGGCGGGCTCCTTCGCCGGGCGCTTCACCGAGGAGATGTTCGACGAGGGGCAAGCGCTCCCGTCTGCCTACCACCGCACGAAGTTCGAGGCCGAGCGCATCGTGCGCGACGACTGTGAGATCCCGTGGCGCATCTACCGGCCGTCGGTCGTGGTCGGCGACTCGCGCACCGGCGAGATGGACAAGATCGACGGTCCCTACTACTTCTTCCAGGCGCTGCGCAGCGCGCGCAACACACTCCCGCAGTGGCTGCCGCTGGTCGGCCCGGAGCTCGGGCGCACGAACCTCGTGCCGGTGGACTTCGTCGCCGATGCGCTTGACGCGATCGCCCACCGCCCCGGGCTCGACGGGCGCGCCTTCCACCTCGTGGACCCGGAGATGACCTCCTCGACCACGGTGCTGAACACCTTCGCGCGGGCCGCGCACGCACCGCAGATGGCCCTGCGCGTCGACCCGGCGCCGCTCGACGTGCTGCCTCGCAACCTGACCACGGCGCTGCTGGGACTGCCCGGCGTCAAGGATGTTCGCCGCGCCGCGCTCAGCCACTGGGGAATCCCGGACGAGGTCATCGGGCACGTCGGCTTCACCTGCTCGTTCGACTGCCGCCGCACCCAGGAGGCACTCGCGGGGACCGATATCGGCGTACCGGCGCTGACGAGCTATGCCGGGCTGCTCTGGGACCACTGGGAGCGCCACCTCGACCCCGCCCTCTTCGACGATGAGGGGCTCGGGGAGGCGATCGGGGGCAAGACGGTCCTGATCACCGGGGCATCGAGCGGGATCGGGCGCGCCGTCGCCCTGCGGATCGCCCGCGCGGGTGGCATCCCGCTGCTGGTCGCCCGCCGCGAGGAGCAGCTGCTGGAGACGGCACGCGAGATCACGCAGGCCGGCGGGCAGGCGTTCACCTACCCGTGCGACCTCACCGACCTCGACGCGATCGAGACGCTGGTCGAGCAGATTCTCGCCGAACACGTCGCGGTGGACGTGGTCGTGAACAACGCCGGCCGCTCGATCCGGCGCTCGATCACGCTCAGCCTCGACCGCTTCCACGACTTCGAGCGCACGATGCAGCTGAACTACTTCGGTGCGATCAAGCTTGTGATGGCGCTGCTCCCGCAGATGCGCGAGCGACGCAGCGGGCATGTCATCAACGTCAGCTCGATCGGCGTGCAGACGAATCCGCCCCGCTTCAGCGCCTACATCGCGTCGAAGGCGGCGCTCGATGCATGGACCCGCGTCGTGAGCTCGGAACTGCTCGGGGACAACATCGCGTTCACCACGATCCACATGCCGCTCGTGCGCACCCCGATGATCGCGCCGACCCGCATCTACGACTCGTTCCCGTCGATCTCCGCCGAGCAGGCCGGGGCGATGATCTGCGACGCGATCCGGCGACGGCCGAAGGCGATCAACACGAACCTCGGAACGCTCGGCGAGGTGCTCTACGCCGTCGCGCCGAAGGCGGTCGACCAGATTCTGCACGCCGCGTACCGCATCTTCCCCGACTCGGCCGCCGCCAAGGGCGAGGTGCAGCCGCAGGAGGCCGAGCGGCCCTCGGTTGAGCAGCGCGCGATGGCGAACCTCATGCGCGGCATCCACTGGTAGGCGTCACGCCTGCGCGTCTGCCTGGGCCAGCGCCTGCGCGATCAGCTCGCGCTGGACGCTGCGGGGCTCCTCGCCAGGCCCCGGAGCGTTCCGCACCCACGTACCGTCGCGCCGCAGATCCCACGACCCCATGTTGTCGGCGAAGCACTGCTCCAGGACCTCGAAGAGCCGCTCGCGACAGGCCGGGTCGCGCACGGGCGT